>JAAZPS010000360.1 GCA_012797095.1 Bacillota bacterium
CAGATAGCGGAGACAACGGCAATGCTGTCCGCTCCGGCGGTGACTGCCGCCCCGGCGTTGGCGGCATTGGGGCCGCCGATGGCCACGAGGGGATGCCGGGAGAGCCGGCGCACCCGGGCCAGTCCGTCCAGGCCCCAGCTGCCGCGGGTATCCGTTTTTGTCGGTGTCGGGAAGATCGGGCTGACTCCGAGGTAGGCGACGTCGTAATCTTCGGCGGCCAGAACCTGCGGCTCCGTCTCCACCGAAAGGCCGATCAGCGCCTGCGGTCCCAGCAGCTGACGGGCTGCAGGATAGGGCAGGTCCTCCTGTCCGAGATGGACCCCGTCAACGCCCACGGCCAGGGCCAGATCGACCCGGTCATTGATCAACAAAGGCACGCCGGAGGGCGCCAGCAGGGCCTTGAGCTGCCGGGCCAGCTCCACAAAAAAGCGGGTGTTCACCTCTTTTTCCCGCAGCTGCACCGCGGTGACGCCGCCCTGCACCGCCCGGGCGACCACCTCTTCCAGCGGACGGCCCCGGGTCAGGGAGCGATCGGTGACCAGGTAAAGCGGTCCGACATTCATGATTCCACCTGCAATCTGGCCCCGATCTCTTCCCGGGTCAGGTTGTAAAGGGTGTCAAGGAAATGGAGCTGCAGGCTCCCCGGACCTTCGGCCCGCTCTGCCGCCATCTCCCCGGCGATCCCCATCACCGCCATGGCGTGGGTTACCGCTTCCGGGTACCGGGGGTTGACCGCAGCAAAGGCGCCGCAGAAGGCGCTGGCGGTGCAGCCCAGCCCGGTCACCCGCGTCATCAGCGGGTCGCCGTTGTGGACCCGGAAGATCTCCTCGCCGGCGACGATATAGTCGACAGAACCGCTCACGCAGACGGTGCAACGCTCTATCTGGGCCAGAGCTTGCGCTGCCTGCAAGGCCTCCTCCGGGGCGGCGGTGCTGTCGACACCTTTGGTGGTCGCTCCGGTTTCGACCAGCGCCCGGATCTCCGAGGCATTGCCCCGGATGATCTCCGGGCCGGTCCGATCCAGCAGTTCATGCAGGGTGCGGGTGCGGTACGGAGTTGCCCCTGCCCCTACAGGATCGAGCACTACCGGTACGCCCAGCTCCCGGGCCCGCAGCGCTGCCCTGTGCATCCCCTGCACCCAGGCCGGGCTCAGGGTGCCGATATTGAGAACCAGGGCGCCGGCTAGCTGCACCATCTCCGCCGCCTCCTCCAGGGCATGGGCCATCACCGGCGATGCCCCCAGAGCCAGCAGTGCATTGGCGGTTGTATTCATCACCACGTAGTTGGTGATATTGTGGATCAGCGGTTTCTCCTTTCTGATCTTCTCCAGATCCCCCCAGATCGACTCAACGTTGACTTCCAATGCAGCCCCTCCTTCGGCCGTTCGATCAAAAAAACCACCCGCAGGTGGCTTTCAGGAACCTTCCTTCCTGCGCCGGTATTACCGCGGATCAGGTTCATCGGTATTCCCCACAGCACGGGGCAAGGGGAGATCTCAGCCTGGTTTATCCAAGCTCCCGAGGAAGTAAAATATCTTCTTTTACATTGTATCATATTGTATCTCCCCGGCAAGAGGGGGAAGGGGAAATTTCGGCTACCCGTCAGATCTAGAATCAGGAAAAGGATGAAATCGCTCTTCTAAAGCCCCGGATCACTTTATAACCGTCTCTAACGTAAGTTCAAGCGAGGAATCCTAAATATTCAGCAAAATATGGTTGACACTGGCAGCAATTCCTGCTATTATTTATGTAAGTAAGGTATATTCAAAATTGTCTAGCAATAGGCTTGCAAGCTGTTCTTCAGGAGGAGATGAAGATGCCCAGGCTCTCTTTTTTGGCAAAGGAAGAACGAGGCCTTACTTTGGTCGAGGTGCTCGTATCGGTAACTCTGCTGGTATTGATGAGCATGTCTTTTGCCCCTGCACTGATGTTTGTTCTGGAGACCGCTGAAAGAAACCGCATCCGGACCACGGCAACAGTACTGGCCAACGAGGTCATCGAAGAGCTGCGGGGGAAATCTTTTGACGAGATCGTTATCGACGAAAGCAATCTGGTAGGAGAGAAAGTAGAAGAGAGAGCCGTTGACGGCCATGATTACCTGGTCAAGACCATTATCTACTGGTTGGAGCTAGATGAGATTGGCGAACCCAACTGGGATTACAAGGGTATCACAGTGGAGGTATCACCGATCGGATCGTACACCGGCAAGGGCCCGGCGGTTACCCTGGAAACTGCAGTCTCCAGGGAATTCGGAACTCCTTTCCTCGGGGGTATCGGTATCAGGGTTCATGCTTACCGCGGCTGGCAAACAGGGGAAAGGGAGCCATCGCCCGATCTATGGATCAAGGTAACTCAAGGCGCCAAGCAGGAAAGACATCTGATAAAAAACGGCAAAGTGCTGATCCTGGGTTTTGCCGAGGGCAAATGTACGATCGCTCCAGAGGTACCCAGCGGATTCATGATCAGGCCCGATTCTGTTTTAGAAATGGATCTGGCAAAAGGGAGCAATGATCTTGAATTATATCTTGAAAAACCCTGCCGCCTCAGAGTTAATATCAATCTGGTAGACCCGGAAGGTCAGCCCCTCCAGCTGGCGGGAGTAGCCACCCTGGGTTTACCTTTTCTGGGTCAGGATGG
>JAAZPS010000361.1 GCA_012797095.1 Bacillota bacterium
CAGACTTGACCCCCGCGCTTATCTGGAGCAGGTTATCGGCAACTGTTTGTCCAAATCGCTTCATTTCCTCGAACTTCTGCGTGAAAGCGTTGATCGGGAGACCCTCGCTTCACTGAAAAGTTTCATCTCCGGGCAGGATTAACCTCGGAGCACCATTCCCTTCTCAGCAGGCTCCTCATGTTGTATGATCGAAGTGATATTTAATCCAGAGGAGCGATCAACGATGATTCCCGAAAAAATTCTCAGCGAACTGATTCAGATCAATACGAGCAACCCGCCGGGTAACGAGACGGCGGCGGCCCGTTACCTGGCCGAACTTTTACAGCAGGTCGGGATCGACTGCGAGATCATTGAACCGGCAGCAGGGCGGGGCAGCCTCATCGCCCGTTTCGGTGCCGGTCCCAGAAAGTTGCTCTATATCTCTCATCTTGACGTGGTCCCCGCGGGGGACGATTGGGATTTCGAACCTTTCTCTGGCAAGATCGAGGGGGGCACGATTCACGGACGCGGAGCCATTGATTGCAAAGATCTGGCCGCGGCGCAGGTCTGTGCAGCGCTGGAGCTGGCCCGTGAAGGGGTCTCCTTGAATGGCGAGCTGATCATCGCTGCTACGGCCGATGAAGAGCTGGGCGGTGAACTGGGAGCAGGCTATCTTACAGCGAACTGCCTGGAGAAGATCAGGGCTGATTTTGCGGTAAACGAGGGTGCGCCGCACCCTCTTCTGATCAAGGGGCAGCCACTCTACTTCATCCAGGTTGGTGAAAAGGGAACCGCCTGGAGCAAGCTCACGGTCCGGGGAGTCTCCTGTCACGGCTCAATGCCGGCGCTTGGAGATAATGCCGTGGTCAGGATGAGCCGGGCGGTGGCGGCGCTGGCTGAATATGAACCGGAGATAGTCCTGATTCCGGAGCTGCTGGCTCTGCTGCGGGAACTGTCCCGGATTCGCGGTCTGGAGATGGAGCCAACCCCGGACAATATTGACGAGCTGCTCGAAGCGCTGGAGCTGGAGCGCGATTTTACGGAGATGCTGCGGGCTATGACCAGGATGACCATATCGCCGAATATAATTGGCGGTGGGGTCAGCACCAATATTGTTCCCGATCTTTGTGAGAGTGAACTTGATATCCGCATCCTTCCGGGACAGAACGCTGATTATGTGCTTCAGGAACTTTTCAAACTGCTCGGTGCGGGGGTTGAAACCGTGCTGACCGAATACCGGGAACCGACCTTTACCTCTTCGCAGACGGAGCCGTACCGCCTCATGGCCGGGTTGACCGGGGAATTGGCCGGCCCGGGCGCGGTCTGTTTGCCGATCATCTCCACCGGTTCCACTGATTCGAAGTATCTGCGCGAGGCCGGTATCCCCGCGTACGGGATCGGCCATATGGCCCCCGACTATGATCCGGCCGTTTCGGCGACCATGCACGGCCGCAATGAGCGGATCGATATCAAGAGTCTGCGTCTGAAGACAGATTTCCTGAAGGAGCTGGCTCGCCGTTACCTGGCGTGAAGGTGCTTGGCAGCCTCCCGGGCAATATCCGAGAAATAGTTATAAAAAGAGCGTTTTTTGCCATAATCTGCAGGATAGGGAAGGATCTTGTCGAATCTATCCTCCAGAGGAGGCGGTCTCTATGAATATTGCGCTGGGTCTCCGGATCAGAGCTTTACGGCGTCTCAAGCGGGTTACTCAGCAGGAGCTGGCCGCAAGGCTCGGCATCTCTGCCACCTTGCTCAGTTACATTGAAAGAGGGCTAAAAAAACCGGCTCCAATGATGCTCGAAAAGATTGCACGGGAACTGGACGTGCCCCGGGAGGAGTTATTTATTATCAGGGGGCGAAGCGAAGATGCCGATAATGCCACGCTACCCGGCGGGATTGCCCTGTACTGAGATCGGTCCGGTGTTGATCGATCCGGCTATAGCCCTGGCCCCGATGGCCGGGTTTACCGGGCATCCCTTCAGAATTTTGGCCCGGGAATTCGGGTGCGGTCTGCTTTTTACCGAGATGATACACGCCCGGGCGCTGCTCCATGGAGGCAAGGGCGTTTTTTTTTGACCCATTTTACAGGTGCCGAGCGGCCGATTGGGCTGCAACTGTTCGGTTCCGAACCTGCTCTGCTTGCCCGGGCTGCCCGGAAAGCCGAAAAATTGGGGGCTGACCTGATCGATCTCAACCTGGGCTGTCCGACCCTGCGGATCGTACGCAATGGTGATGGAGGAGCGCTGTTGCGGCAACCCCGGCTCTGCAGCGAGATATTCGAAACGGTTGTCCGGGCAGTAACCTGCCCGGTGACGGCAAAGTTGCGAGTGGGATGGGATGAGCGCCGGGTCAACGCTGTGGAGATCGCCACAAGGGCAGAAGATGCCGGGATCAAAGCGATAACGGTGCACGGCCGTACTGTTGCCCAGGGATTCGCCGGAAGGGCAGACTGGGAGATAATCGGCCGGGTCAAGGAGGCGGTAGCGATCCCCGTGTTCGGTAACGGCGATATCGCTTCCGCAGAAGATGCTGCGGCAGTGCTTGCCCGTTCCCGCTGTGATGGTATTGCCATCGGCCGGGCTGCCCTGGGCAATCCCTGGATCTTCAAACAGGTCCGGGCCCGGTTGGAGGGGAAAAAACCCGAGCCG
>JAAZPS010000362.1 GCA_012797095.1 Bacillota bacterium
AACTCGATATTCTGCTGAAGGATCTCCCGAAACATGACCCGGTTGGGCAGCCCGGTGAGAACATCATGCGTCGCCAGATAGCGAATCTGCTCTTCGTGCTTCTTGCGCTCGGTGATATCCCGGGCAATCCCCCTGAATCCGACGGGCTCCCCCTGTTTATCCCGGATCAGGGTGACCGATATTTCGCAGAACCCGGTCCTCCCATCTTTCCCCGAGAGCTCGAAGGAGTACGCTTTGACCGGCTCACCGGTGCGGTATACTTTGTTGAAAAGTTTGAACAGCTCCCGGACAGTCTTCTCCGAATACTGCCGGTTATCCATTCCGATCAATTCTTCGCGGGAATAGCCGATATTTTTACATAAGGCCTCATTGACAAAGGTAAACCGGCCCCTCAGATCGACCTCAAAATAGGCATCCTCGATATTCTCGATGATCGTGCGGTACCTTTCCTCGGATCGCCGCAGCTGCTCTTCTATTTGACTGCGTTTGGTAACATCACGCGTCGTCCCCCGGAAACCAACCGCTTTTCCCGATTGGTCCATGATCAGCGAAGCCGATATCTCGACCTGCCTTCTGGCACCATCTTTCCTGAACACCTCGTAATTGATCAGCTTGCCGGAGGTGCCACTTTTGTAGATCTGGTTGAAGGCCTTGAATGCTTTGCGGTAATTCTCCCGGGTGGTATGCTTGCGGTAATTTACCCCGATCAGCTCTTCCCTGTTATAGCCGTAGATATTGCACAGGGCTTTATTGGCATAGGTGTAGGTACCGGCCAGATCAACCTCAAAATAGCCGTCCTGAATGCCGTTAACAATAGAACGATATTCTTCCTTACCGAGTTTATCCATTACTTCCTCCACGGAACACCGTCTGTTGTTAAGACAGGATTTTCTCAGGTTGTATTCAACAGCTTGATGGAGCGCTGCTCGCCAGATGGCCGTTTATATGTAGATGACACTATTCGACATAGATTACTAGTTTCCTGCAAGATTAACGAATTAAACGAAAAGTTCATGTTTTCTTTCTTGACGTTCCCTCGCTTGCAATCTGATGCACATAGTTTTACTTCAGTGTCTCGAACTTTCTTTTGCTGATCAGCTCGGCAGCATGCTCCGGAGAGACCGGTTTTGAAAAGTAAAATCCCTGAACCTCATCGCAGAAAGGATCCTGCAAACAGGCCAGCTGCTCCGGCGTCTCCACACCCTCGGCGACAATGGTCATATCAAGCGATTTGCCGATGCCGACGATCGCTTCGGCAACAGCCATATCGATTTTATTCACCGGTATATTGCCGACAATGGAGCGGTCAATCTTGAGTGTATCCACGGGCAGGTGTCTGATCTGGGCCAGGGAGGAATAGCCGGATCCAAAATCATCCAGAGCCAGCCGCACCCCCAGCTCCTTGAGCTGGTTAAGAACGTTGATGATCCGGGGAAAATAACTCAGAAGCAGATTCTCGGTGATCTCAAGCTCCAGCAGCCCCGGGTCCATCCCCGATTCAGCAAGCGCTTCTTTGATATCATCGATCAGCCGCTCATCCATCAGCTGCCGGTGCGACAGGTTCACCGCCATCCCGATCCGGGGAAGGCCCTGGCGCTGCCAGGCCATATTCTTCTCGCAGGCGGTCCTCAGAACCCAACGGCCGATAGGGACGATCAGCCCTGAACTCTCGGCCGCCGGAATCAGCCTCATCGGCGTGACCAGGCCGAGAGAGGGATTGTACCAGCGCAGCAGCGCCTCCACACCGGTGATAGCACCGGTTTTCAGATCCAGTTTGGGCTGATACTCGAGAAAAAGTTCGTTGCGTTCCATCGCCTGGGGCAGGCTTTCCTCGAACATGGTCCTCTCACGAAATTGTGCCTTGATCCCCATGGAAAAGAACTGAAAGTTGTTGTTGCCTTTCTCCTTTGCGGCATACATCGCCAGATCGGCCGCCTTTGTGAGCGACTGTTTATCCTGGCCGTCCTGCGGATAGATGCTCACACCGATACTGGCCGAAAGGGCATGTTCCTTCCCTTTGATCGTGAGCGGCTCCCGGATGGTGGCAAGTACCTTGTTGACCAGGGTAGTCAAGTTCTCGATACTGGTCACATTTTTAACCAGAATGACAAATTCATCCCCGCCCAGGCGGGCGATAAAATCGGAGGCCCTCAGGGCGCTTCGCAGCCTCACGGCACATTCTATCAGCACCATATCGCCGGCCTCGTGCCCGAAGGTATCGTTGACTATTTTAAAGCCGTCCAGATCGGCAAATAAGACGGCAAACTGCTGCCGGTAACGATAGGCGAAATCGATATTCTGCTGAAGGACCTCGCGGAACATGATCCGGTTGGGCAATCCGGTAAGAACATCATGCGTCGCCAAATAGCGAATCTGCTCCTCGTGCTTTTTCCTTTCGGTGATATCGCGGGCGATTCCCCGGAATCCGATCGGCTCTCCCTGCTTGTTCCTGATCAGCGAGACCGAGATTTCACAGAATCCCCTGGTGCCGTCCTTCCGGGACAGCTCGAAGGAGTATGCTTTGACCGGCTCCCCGGTTCGATATACCTTGTTGAAAAGCAGGAACAGCTCCCGGACAGTATCATCCTCCGAATATTTACGCTGATCCATCCCGATCAGCTCTTCGCGGGTGTAGCCCAGGTTGCTGCACAACGCATCGTTAACAAAGGTAAATCTACCCTTCAGGTCGACCTCGAAGCAGGCATCCTCGATATTCTCGATGATGGCACGGTATCTCTCTTCGGAACGGCGCAGCCTCTCCTCCATCTGCCTGCGTTCGGTCACATCCCGGGAGGTGCCCCGGAAACCGATCGGTTTACCGGAATCGTCCATAATCAGCGAGGCGGATATCTCCACCTGCCTCCAGGAACCGTCTTTTCTCACCGCTTCATAATCGATCAGCTTGCCGGTTACCCCGGTTTGGTAGATCTGGTTGAAGGCCCGGAATGCTTTCCGCGCATTCTCCTCGTTGGTCAGCTCCCGGTAATTCACGCCGACGATCTCTTCCTTGGTATAGCCGTACAGATCGCAGAAAGCGGTATTGACGTAGATATAGGTGCCGGCCAGATCGATCTCGAAATAACCGTCCTGAATATTATCGATGATCGAACGATACTCTTTTTCTTTTAGCCCGCCCATCGTTCCTTCCTCCATCAAGACCGGGTTGCCGAGGCCAGGCAGCCGGCAGTAGATTGGGCCGCGCCCAGAAGATATTGGCAGTTGTAGATATATATTCAACACTAATTTACATTTTCCTGCAAAAGATGCGCAAGTAGAGGAAAGATTCTTGAATCTCTTAAAGGCGGATCTCCCGCAGTTATAAATTATATTTCAAGCGGCGCTATCTCCACCTGTCCAGGGGAGCGGTATCTGTCACCAGGCCCACTCATTCTTTTCATCCGGCCTGTTCGCCGGCGCTATTCCCTGATCATGATTCTCTTGATTTTTTCCGCCCGCCCCTGCGGACCGACCGTACAGCAGACCGCGCCCAGCATTCTTTTCCCGGGGCAGGGTTCGAAACGAACCGGCCGCTGCGTCAGAAAGTGTTCAAGAGCGCCATCGCGCTTTGCTCCGATCACTCCCTCGTAGCTCCCGGTCATCCCCACATCGGTGATGTACGCAGTGCCCCCCGGAAGGATGATCTCATCGGCAGTCTGAACATGGGTGTGCGTCCCGACGAGCGCGCTGGCCCTTCCCTCGACATACCAACCGGCAGCGATCTTCTCCGAGGAAGCTTCCCCGTGAAAATCGATAACCACCACCGGGGTGATCGCTCCCACCTTCTCCATCCCTGCCTCCAGCGCCCTGAAGGGGCAGTCAAAGTGCTGCGGGGAAAAGACCCGTCCGCAGACATTGATCACCCCCACAGCGGTCCCATCCGCCGCCCGGTAGATCCCGGAGCCGCTCCCCGGGGTGCCGGGCGGATAATTCGCCGGCCGCAAGATCCGCTCATCTGTATCGATCACCCGGTAGATCTCTTTCCGGTTCCAGATATGATTTCCCGAGGTGATCACATCGACCCCCATGCCGAAGAGCTCCTCCGCCACCGCTCCGGTCAGGCCGAACCCTCCTGCCGCATTCTCTCCATTGACGATGGTCAGATCGATGGCATATTCCTGAATCAGCCCCGGGAGCATCTCCTGCAAAAAAGAGCGCCCGGGGGAACCGAACAGATCTCCAACAAAAAGAAAGTTCATCATCTTTCCTCCCTGTACATATCGGCAATTGCCGGCTCCGGTTAACCGGCCCCTCTGTTTAATTTTAGCATCACTATCAGATAATCTCAATTTGAGAGCTCCTTGCAAAAAGATAATAGTTCATCAAAAAAGGATAATATTCCTTCAATGATGAATTTCATACAGATCCTTTCGCATCCTGAAGCTTGACACAGCCGGTTTTGCCCTGTTCTCGGCAAACTGTACAAGGCATTATCATGTAGTGAAGGAGTGATTTGATGAACCGATCACCGGACCGGTTCTACCGGGTGGAGAAGAAAGAACCCGTGGCCTGGATATATCTGAACAGACCGGAGAAAAAAAATGCCCTGGGGCCGCAGGCCTGGACAGAGCTCGGCCCAATCTTCGAGGATATCACCGCCGATGAAGCGATCAGGGCGGTGATCATTGCCGGCGAAGGCAAGGATTTCTCCGCAGGCATCGATCTTGTGGGGATGGCACCGATGGTTCCGTCAATGGCGGAAGGAGATCGGAGTGCCAGGGGAATGAACCGGCTTTTTCAGGCAATCTATCCCATTCAGGAGGCCTTGAGCACCAT
>JAAZPS010000005.1 GCA_012797095.1 Bacillota bacterium
GATGGCGCTCATCTCACCCCGCGCTTTCAGCAGCTCGAGCATGAAAAGCTCTTCCTCCCGGAAGACGGTCACCGCAAGATTGCAGCGCTGGAAGGGAACCTCCAGCTCCCGGCAGAGCTCCTCGAAAAGGGCGTTGCCGCGTACATTCAACTCGCTGCGAAGGCTCTCCGGCTCCTGAACAATCCCTGAATGGACCATGCCATTGTTCGCCTTGCTCGCCCCGCAGGCGACATCGGCCTCCTTTTCCAGGACCACTATGCGCAGCCGGTAACGTGAAAGTTCCCGGGCGATGGCCGCCCCGACAATGCCGGCGCCGATGATAACCAGATCGGCTTCACCGATGATCTCGGGGTTTCCTGGGAGCGCCGGTTGAGGCGGTGGCTGCTCCGAGAGGGCGGTGATCTCGTTGACCACGCCGCAGACGCCGCGGACCCCTCCGGCCAGATGGCCCGCCGCAACCACCTCCGCCCAGCTTTCCACCGTGCCGGCGAGGTGGATCCGTCCTTCCTGCTCGCTGATCTCCAGATCGTATCTTGCCAGATCGTTTGCTGCCAGGATCTCCCGTAAAAGGGCGACCGTGTCTTTTTTCATTTTATGATCCAACCCATCTTTTTCATCTAACCTCCTGCTATTTTCGACATATCTCGGGTAAATTCCTTTTGAAAACCGGCCTGATTTCCTGAAAACGGACGGGCCGTCTCATAAATATAATATATGATACCTTATTTGCTGAAGGATCTTCTATTAGGGTAGTCGAATTAATATAGTATAACATCACATTCGGAGCAGCGGGCCGGGAAAAAGCCCGCTGATTCCGACAGTACTTTTCAAGATCAACAAAAGGAGGAGTCTTTTTGAAAACTACGTTAAGTGTGATCAAAGCCGATATCGGCAGTATCGGCGGCCACCTCAGACCGAGCACGGCGCTCATGGAGGCGGTCAGGGCGTATCTCGAATCCAAGAAGGGAAAGCTGGTTGTCGATTACCGGCTCAGCAACACCGGTGATGATATCGCCATTCTCTTCTCCCACCGCGAGGGTGTCGGCAGCAGCGCCATCCATGAGCTGGCCTGGGATGCCTTTGTCGCCGGCACGGCCAAGGCCAAGAGCGAGGGGCTCTACGGTGCGGGACAGGATCTTTTGAAAGACTCTTTTTCAGGCAATATCAAGGGGCTGGGGCCCGCCGTGGCCGAGATGGAATTCGAGGAGCGGGAGAACGAACCGTTCATCTTCTTCGCTGCGGACAAGACCGATCCCGGGGCCTACAACCTGCCTCTTTACCTTGCTTTCACCGATCCGATGCACTGCTCCGGGCTGATCCTCTCACCCAAGATGAGCCAGGGGTTCAGATTCGTGATCATGGATGTGGAATATACGGAGAAAGATCGCTACATCGAGCTGAACGCGCCAGAAGAGATCTATGATATCGCCGCCCTGTTGCGCGATAACGAGCGTTTTGTCGTTTCGCAGATCTTCTCGCGGGACAGCGGCGAGCAGGCCGTTGCCGCCAGCACCACCCGGCTGCACAATATCGCCGGCAAATATATCGGCAAGGACGATCCGGTACTGCTCTGCCGTGTGCAGGGCTCCTTCCCGGCAGCCGGCGAGATCCTTTCACCCTACAATATCGGCCATTATGTCGCCGGATTCATGCGCGGCAGCCATACCGGCCCGCTGATGCCGGTGAAGAACGGCTGCGGCATCTCCTTCTTTGACGGACCGCCCATCGTCACGGCGACCGCTTTCTGCGTCCAGGACGGCATCCTGACCGAGCCGGTGGACTGCTTTGACCATCCCTACTGGGATCATGTCAGGGGAGAGGTTTCCCGCAAAGCGACGGAGCTGCGCCGTCAGGGCTTCTCCGGAGCGGCGATGCTCCCGTACTCCGAACTTGAATATGGCGGGATTGTTGAGAAGATGAAGAAACTAGACGGCAAGTTCAAAACCTGATTGCAGGACCGGCCGCTCCGAAGCGCCGCCCCGGCTCCCGGGGCGGCGTATTTTATTGTTTCATAAATTTTCCGGTCGCATTTGCCGGATTTTTGTCGGTTCGCCGGCAGGAAAACGGCGGGAACAGCGGAATTACTCTAAAGGCGGGCGCCGGAGCCAAGCTGCCCGGCAACCATAAGATCTTCCCCGGGAAAGAGAGCGCCGGCCCGACGATCATTGAACAAGAAGAGACGCCTTGGGAGGTAATTTCACTGAAAATAATCCGTCGTCACTGCTGGACCATCATTTTTAGCACCATCATGATCCTGCTCCCCCTACTCGCCTTCAGCGGCTGCCAGCCGACCGTTTCCCAGACCGACCCTGACAGCCCGGGAACGGAGAATTCCGATCCCGAGGAGGAGGCCCGGCGGCTGGAGGAGGAGTGGCGCAGGCGCAACGAAGAGCTCAAGGAAGAGCTCGGTTCGCTCTATGTGCCGCTGCCCCACCCGGATCATCCGGACAATCCGCCGATCAAGGTCCGGGGAATCTACTTCACCGGCCACTCCATCGGCTTTCAGAGCCGCTATGAACGGACCCTGAAGCTGATCGAGGATACCGAGCTCAACGCCATGGTGATCGATATCAAGGACGACAAGGGGAAGATGTCCTACCGGAGTGAGATCGAGGAGGTCAACGATCTTGACGCCTATTACAACCCAGTTCCGATCACCGATCTAAAGGCGACGATGAAGGAGTTGAAGGAGCGGGATATCTACACCATCGCCCGGATCGTCGTCTTCAGGGACAGCCAGACTCTTCCCGCGAAGCGGCCGGAATGGTGCATTCCCCTGAAGAGCGGCGGCCTGTACAAGGATGCCGGTTTTGCCTACGGCAACCCCTTCAACGAAGAGCTGTGGGATTACAATATCGCCATCGCCAAGGAGGCCGCCCTGCTCGGTTTCAACGAGATCCAGTTTGACTATATCCGTTTTCCGGACAAGGCGGCCCATGTGGAGAAGGTGGCCGATTTCCCCGGCCGGGAGGGACGCACCAAGGCGGAAGCGATCCGCGGCTTCATGGATAAAGCCCGCACCGAGCTGGCCCCGTACAAGGTTCACGTGGCCTACGACGTCTTCGGTGTTATCGCCAGCTCCTGGGGGGATGCCGATGATATCGGTCAGTGCTGGGAAGATTTTGCCGCCCGCTGCGACTATATCTGCCCGATGATCTACCCGAGCCACTACTATCCGGTGCGCCAGGGCGGTGCGGTGGTTCCGTACTGGTTCGGACAGCGTTTTCCCGACGTCAACCCCACCATCACCATCACCGGGGCGCTGAAGGATGCGCTCAAGCGCAACGCCGCGGTGAAAGACCCGGCGATCATCCGGCCCTGGCTGCAGGCATTCACCGCCAGCTGGCTCGGCGCCAGGTTCGGTTCAGGCAGCTACATCCAGTACGGTCCCACCCAGATCCGGCAGCAGATCGATGCGGCCATGGCCCTGGGGATCGACGAATATATGCTCTGGGATGCCAAAAATGAAAACTATCCCCGCGAGGCCTTCTTTGACGACGCCGAGGCCGACCGCCGCTGCGAGCAGTCGCACCGCGACCGCGAATCGCAGAAACTCGATCTGCTCGGCCGGAGCCCGCGCCAGAGCGCGGAGGCGTACCTGGAAGCGCTCCAGAAAAGAAACTGGCGCGAAGCATACGCCCTCCAGTCCGGTTACAGCAGCGGCGGCAACAGCTACCGCGACTGGATGAAAGACGGCGTCGGGAAACTCGATGATTGGCGCATCACAAGCGTCGAGGATACCGCTGGGACAGCCGCCGTCACCCTTGCGCTCACGCTGAAGCTGCGCGGCGAGTCAATCGCCCTTGATGAAAAATGGAGCCTGCTCCAGGAGAACGGAGTCTGGCGGATCAAGCCCTCGGTCAAATTTCTCGAACTTCTCGCCGGCGCAGAGGAAGGGCAGTAAGATAGGGCCACCCCGTTGGGCCGGGATCCGCCCGGCCCAACCTTAAATTTTTATAAGCACCGCTCCCCGCGAACTGCCGCCCCGGGCTGCCGGGTGCGCTGCCGAGCGGCCCCCTTGCCGCCTCCGGAAAGCAGCAGCCCCCTTTCAAGCGGGGTATAACCTTTCATCCCCTGCCGCAAACTATACTGTTCATTAAAACCGGGAGGCGATCGCTTGCTCACTTACAACCGGCGCGGACGGCCGGCCAGACGGCGTCATGAACAGCCGCAGCCGGCGCTCCTGCCGCCGCAGCAGATCCCCGCCGCTCTGGCCGGTATTCAGCAGCTGGGCCAGATCCAGTTGCCCGCCGTGGAGAGCAATATCTACACCCTGACGATCATCGGCCAGATCGAGGGACACCTGACCCTGCCGCCGCAGAACAAGACCACCAAATACGAGCATATCATTCCCCAGCTCGTCGCCGTGGAGCAGAACCCCAAGATAGAGGGGCTTCTGGTGCTGCTGAACACGGTGGGAGGCGATGTGGAGGCGGGGCTGGCCATCGCCGAGATGCTCGACACCCTCTCCAAGCCCACCGTGACCCTGGTGCTCGGCGGGGGCCACAGTATCGGGGTGGCCCTGGCGGTGGCGGGCAACTACTCGCTCATCTCCGAGACGGCAACGATGACCGTGCACCCGATCCGCCTGGCCGGACTGGTCATCGGTGTCCCGCAAACCTTTGAATATCTCGACAAGATGCAGGACCGGGTGATCCAGTTCATCACCCGCCATTCCCGGATCTCCGGGGAAAAATTCAGGGAGCTGATGTTCAGCACCGGGCAGCTGGCCCGGGATATCGGCACGGTCCTCGTGGGAAAGGATGCCGTCGAGGTGGGGCTGATCGACGAATCCGCCGGGCTGGGGCGGGCGGTGGCCGTTCTAAACGAGCTGATCTGGGAGCGGCGCCCCGGAGCGACGCCCTCGTGATCTACTATGCCGCTTTCCCGGCGGAGCTGGCCTTTGAAGGTCTGGAGAACTTTGCCCCCCGCTACCGGCAGATCCCCTTTGCCCGCGGCTATATCATCGCAGAGGTCGTCTCGCCGGTCTCGCTGCGCATCGTTAGCCTCGTCAGCAGCGAGGTGCAGGACTATCTGGCACCGCAGCTTCAGCCGGGCCGGATCATCGAGCTGCTGCCCGGAACCGGCGGCTGAAAGGACCCCGGCCTCGCCCAACCGAAGAAAGCGGGCATATTCCCCTAGACAGAGCGTACAGATAAACAAAGCGGGGGAGGGGGGAGGCCGTTTTGCCGGTTGCGGGCCTGCTTCGGGCAGCATTCTTCCTGCTGCTTTTTCTTTTTGGGCTGCACTGGATGAGCCGCTCCCTGGCCCGCAGCGCCGGCACATCGTTCAAAAGCTTTCTTCAGCGGATGACCCGCACCCCCTGGCGCGGTTTCTTCACCGGCTTTCTGGTAACGGCCCTCTTGCAGAGCAGCAGCCTGACCACGGTCATGGTAGTCAGCCTGACCAATGCCGGGATGATCACCACGGCGCAGGGCTGGGGCGTGATCATCGGTGCCAATGTCGGCACCACCATCACCGGACAGCTGCTCTCGTTCAACCCGGGCGGGCTGGCCTGGCTGCTGCTGGGAGTGGCCCTCCTGCTGGCGCTCTGGCCCCTTCCCGGGCTTCGCCGTGCTGCAGCGCCGCTCGGCGGCTGCGCCCTGCTACTGCTCGGCCTGGAGGGGATGACCGCAGCCCTGAGCTCCCTCCGGGAGGCGCCCTTCTTCAGCAGCGCACTCCAGTTTGCCGCCGCCGCACCCTGGCGGGGCCTGCTCGCGGGGATCTTCGCTGCGGTGCTGCTGCAGAGCAGCAGCGCCGTCGTCGGTATTGTCCTCGGGCTGGCCCGGGGGGGGCTGCTCACCCTGCCCGTGGGGGTGATCATGGTCATCGGTGCCGATCTGGGGACCTGCTCCACCGCCCTGATCGCTGCTGTCGGGATGAAGGGCACCGCCCGCCGGGCCGCCTGGTTCCATCTTCTTTTCAATCTGGTCAGCCTGCTGCTGGCCCTGGCCTTCTACCCCTACCTGCTGCAGGCGGCGGTCAGAAGCGCCGCCACCCTGCCGCGGCGCCTGGCCAATGCCCATCTGCTCTACAATCTTCTCGGAGCGGCGGTGCTGCTGCCGCTGCTCCCACCGCTGGCCCGCCTGCTCGGGCAAGATAAACCGCCGGCCTGAAACAACGCCCGATTGATCCCGGATCGGCAAATCTCTTCTTCCGGCTGCAGGATAATGCGCCGCAATAAAGAAATGATCCCTGCACCTATCTTTGGATCACTTGAGGAGGTTATAATGGGATTTCTTGAAACGGTTCTACTGGGCGTGGTCCAGGGGTTGACCGAGTTTCTTCCGGTAAGCAGTTCGGGCCATCTGGTCATCTTTCAGCGTCTTTTCGGCATCGAAGCGAGCGGGGTCACCCTGGAGGTGCTGCTCCATCTGGGAACGCTTCTGGCGGTGGTCGGGGTCTTCTGGCGCGATTTTGTCGATCTGCTGAAATTTCCCCGCGACTCTTTCCAGAGGCGCTTCCTGCTGCTGCTGATCCTCGGCTGTATCCCCACCGCACTGATCGGTTTTCTGCTCGGCGATCTCGTTGAATCGGTCTTCCATTCGCTGCCGCTGACCGGGTTCGCCCTTCTTGTCACCGGCTTCATCCTGAAGCTCTTGACCGTGCTGCCGGAGGGGCGTAAAGATATCGCCACGATGCGGCCCGCCGATGCTCTCTGGATCGGGCTGCTCCAGGGGATCGCCGTGATTCCGGGGATCTCGCGCTCCGGTTCCACCATCACCGCCGCACTCTGGCGGGGGCTGGATCGGGCTACGGCGGTGCGCTACTCGTTCATGCTGGCCGCGCCGGTGATCTTCGGTGCAGCCCTGCTCGAACTCAAGGATCTCTTCACCGGAGGGATCGAGGGAGCGCTCCTGTTGAGCTACAGCGCCGGGGCTGCCGCCGCCTGTATCACCGGCATCCTGGCGATCAAGTTTTTCATCCGCCTGCTGCAGCAGCGCAAGTTTCACTATTTCGCCTACTACTGCTGGATCCTCGGGGCAGTTGTGCTGATCGCCGCGCTGCTGGGGCGGTAACAGCGGAAGTGGGGCACAGCTTTCCCCGGCGCCCGGGGCCCCGGCGGAGCCGGCCGCGATTTGCGGCAGCGCTCCCGGTTTGCCCTGGCGAAAAAGATCGGATATAATAGGCCTGTAGAGGGAATATCTGGGAAAGTGTGGTGAAATGAAGATGGCCCGCCGCCGCACCGGCAAGGAAGAGGAGATCGGCACGCAGATCAAGGGGATCTTGATCATCGCTGTAGCGATATTCTGCTATGCTGCGGTGAGCCATGCCGGGCAGGCTGGAGAGCTGGGCCTCTTCGTGCACAATCTTTTCCGGACCGTTGCCGGCGATACCGCGGTGGTCATCCCCCTGCTCATCGCCATCTTCGGCCTGCGGACCATGGTCCCCGAGCATAAGCTCAATCTGAAGAGCCGGCTCGTCGGGATCATCATCCTGCTGCTTCTTTTCACCATCTGGGCTCATTTCAAGCTCATGCTCGAGCAGGTCGATGCTTTCACCGGGCAGGATTTCTACCGGGCCTGCCTGCAGATGGGGCTGCAGAAGGAGGGCGGCGGTATTCTCGGCGCCGCCTTTGCTGTGCTCCTCTTCTTCTGCTTCCGGGAGATCGGCAGCTATATCGTTCTCGCCGCCCTGGCCCTGGTGGCGGTGCTGCTGATCACCAATGTGACCGTCACCCAGATCTTTGACTATCTCGGCAAATTTTTCGCCTGGACCGGCGGCCTGCTGAAGCGTCTGGGGCTCTACCTGAAGGAGATCTACGCCATCCTGATGACCGATTCCGGGGAAGAGGAGAAGCCCTCCCCGCCCGAAAAAATAGCAGGCGGAGCCGCCGGGATCGAGCCAGAGCCTTCCGGGCCGTCCATCGAGCTCTTTACCGCGGAGCAGAAAAGCGCGGCCGCCAAACCGGCGGAGAAGAGCGCCGCTGCCGATACTCATTACCAGAACGAGCGGCGCCTGGCCCTGGTCGAGCCCACCGATGAAGCTGCAGCGGAACCTTTCCGGAAAAGATCGCTCCAGCAGCAAAGCCTTTACCTGAAGCCCTCCCTGGAGCTGCTCGCCCCCCCGTCCAGGCCCGGCGAGCAGCATCAGGTCAAGGGGATCCGCGCCCGGGCCCGGCTGCTGGAGAGCACCCTCGAGAGCTTCGGGGTCAGGGCCAGGGTGATCCACGTGCAATCGGGGCCCACGGTAACCCGTTTCGAGGTCCAGCCGGAGACCGGGGTCAAGGTCAGCCGGATCGTCAGCCTCTCCGATGATATCGCCCTGAACCTGGCCGCTCCGATGGTCAGGATCGAGGCGCCCATCCCGGGGAAGGCCGCCCTGGGGATTGAGGTGCCGAACAAGATCATCTCCCTGGTCTACCTGCGCGAAGTGCTGGAAGATCCCGCTTTTCAGGAGAGCAGCTCGCCCTTGACCATCGGTCTGGGCAAAGATATCACCGGAGTGCCGGTGATCGCCGATCTGACCAAAATGCCGCACCTGCTCATCGCCGGCTCCACCGGTTCCGGGAAAAGCGTCTGCCTGAATGCGGTGATCATCAGCATGCTCTACAAGGCCCGTCCGGATCAGGTGCGCTTTCTGATGATCGACCCCAAGGTGGTCGAGCTGAGCGTCTACAACAATATCGGCCACCTGCTCATGCCCGTGGTAACGGAGCCGAAAAAAGCGGCGCTGGCGCTGCGCAATATGGTCCAGGAGATGGGGCGGCGCTACGAGATCTTCGCCCGCGAGGAGGTCCGCGACCTGGCGACCTACAACGAGCTGGCCGCCGGGGGCCATTGCGAAGGCGAACCGATGCCCTACTACGTGGTGATCATCGACGAGCTGGCCGACCTGATGCTGGTCTCCCCGGGTGAGGTTGAAGATTCCATCGGCCGGCTGGCCCAGATGTCACGGGCGGCCGGTATCCACCTGGTGATCGCCACCCAGAGGCCCTCCGTCGATGTGCTCACCGGCGTGATCAAGGCCAATATCACTTCCAGAATCGCCTTTACCGTCTCCTCGCAGGTCGATTCGCGCACCATCCTCGATATGGCCGGGGCGGAGAAGCTTCTCGGCCGGGGGGATATGCTCTTCTATCCGATCGGCTCGGTCAAGCCGACCCGCGTTCAGGGCGCCTATATCAGCGAGCGCGAGATCAAGCGGATCGCCGACTATATCAAGGAGCAGGGAAAACCTGAATTCAAGATCGATCCGGAGGAGCTGGAGAGCAAGGCCGACGAGCAGTTCGAGCCCGATGAGCTGTTCCCCGATGCGGTGGAGCTGGTTGTGCGCATGGGCGAGGCCTCCATATCGCTGCTGCAGCGCCGTTTCCGCATCGGCTATACCAGGGCGGCGCGGCTGATCGACGATCTGGAGCGCTGGGGCGTTGTCGGCGAGCACGAGGGGAGCAAGCCCCGCGAGGTGATCATCGCCCCGGATCAGGCGGCGGCGCTCTGTGAAGATTTCAACCGGAGAGCAAATTCCTGACGGTTGGCTCAATAAAGAGCAAAGGAGGAATCAGTGGTGAAAGAGCTGGTGGAGCTGTTAAAGCGTGCCCGCCTGGAGAAGAAGATCACCCTGGTCGAGATCAGCGAGCAGACCAGGATCCAGCCGCATTATCTGGAGGCGCTCGAGAGCGGCAAATTCAACCGGTTTCCCGGCGAGGTCTACCTCAAGGGTGCGCTGAAGAACTATGCCGAGGCCGTCGGCCTCGATCCCGGGCAGGTGCTTAACCTGTACAGCACCTTGAAAGCAAAACTGTCTCCCGAAGAACCGGAGCCGCCGCCCCCGGAGAAAAAGGTGCACCGGCCGGTGCGGGTGGAGAGAGGGCCTTCGCTGATCTACGGCTTCATCGTGCTGGCCCTGGCCCTGCTGATCGGCAGCTACTGGTTCCTGGAGCAATACTGGCCCCGCAGATCGCCCGAACCGCCGCCGGGGAACGGCTCTCCGGGCGCCCTTCAGCCGCCGGGACCGGGAACGGAGAATGGAAAATCCGACGGTGAGATCATTCCCCCGGAGCCCTCTGTCGAGCTGACGCTCCTGACAGCAGAATCGACAACGCAGGAGACGGTTTACGCTGTGCGCAACGCCGATTCCCTGACCCTGGAGCTGACCTGCACCGCCCGGTGCTGGATCAAGGCGCTGGCCGACGGGAAGGAGCCGTTTCCGCCACGAAATTTCCAGAAAGATGAAAAATCCACCGCCCGGGCTAACGAGCGGCTCTGGATCCGCCTGGGCCATCCCCCGGGAGTGATCCTGAAGATAAACGGCGCTGTCGTCGAGGCGGTGGAAGAGCGAAAACATGCCCACAGCTTTCTCTTTACCCTTGAACAGGATTAGAAAAAAAGGGCCGGGATCGACTGCGGCGGCAGCGGGGCGCACGGTTGCCGCCGTGGCCCTGGGCTGCGCCCAGAACCGGATCGACACCGAAGAGATCCTCGGCCTGCTCGGTCGCCGCGGCTATCTGATCACCGATGATCCGGCCCGGGCGGATCTGATCCTGGTCAATACCTGCGCCTTTATCGAGAAAGCCCAGCAGGAATCGATCGAGACCATCCTGGCCCTGGCCAGGCTGTGCCGGGGCCGGCAGAGGGTGCTCGTCGCCGCCGGCTGCCTGGCGCAGCACTTTGGCGGGAAGCTTCTTCAGGAGATCCCCGAGCTGAACGGCGTTATCGGGGTGCACAGCTATTCCCGGATCGAGGGGTTTCTGGAAAGATGCTTTCAGCGCAGCAGGGAGCTGCTCCTGCTGGAGCCGGCCCCCTGCTACGGTGCGCTCGGGCCGCGCCTGCTGACGACCCCGCCGCACAGCGCCTATGTCAAGATCGCCGAGGGCTGCGACAACCGCTGCTGCTACTGTCTGATCCCCTCGCTGCGCGGCCCCCTGCGCAGCCGCCCCCCGGGCGAGATCATCGCCGAGATCCGCGATCTTCTCGCCGGGGGCACCCGCGAGATCAACCTCGTCGCCCAGGATAGCACCGCCTACGGCAGCGAAAACGGCGCTCCGGGCAGCCTTCCGGAGCTGCTCGAGCGGATCCTGCGGGAGATTCCCGATCACTTCTGGCTGCGGATTCTCTACGCCCATCCCGACCGCGTCAACGGGCCGTTGATCGAGCTGATCGCCCGTGAAGAGCGCATCTGCAAATATCTCGATCTACCGCTGCAGCAGATCAATGATCGGGTGTTGCGGCGGATGGGGCGGCGCTACCGCCGCGCCACAGTGGAGACGCTCTTGCGGGAGCTGCGGCGCCGGATCCCCGGTCTGGTCCTGCGAACGACCTTTCTGACCGGGTTTCCCGGGGAGAGCCGGGCCGATTTCCGCGAGCTCTGCTCGTTCCTGCAGGAGCAGCCGATCGAAAGGGTCGGCGTCTTCGCCTACTCGAGGCAGCCGGGGACCGCAGCGGCCCTCTTCCCGGAGCAGGTTCCCTCCCGGGTGGGGGAGAGCAGGCGGCGTGAGCTGCTCAGGCAGCAGCAGGGGGCGGCCCTGACCTTCAACCGCAGCCTCATCGGAAAGATTTTCACCGTGCTGGTGGAGGGGCCTTCCGGAAAAAAGGGCTCTTTTTACCGCGGGCGCACCTCCTTCCAGGCTCCCGCAGTGGACGGAGCGCTCTATTTTCGCTCCCCGCAGCCGCTCCAACCGGGCAGCTGGGTCCGGGTGCGGATCAGCGCCGCTTCGCCGTACGACCTCTTCGGAACACTCCGATCCTGAAGCCGGCAAAACAGCTCATCCTCTCCATATAAAGGCAGTGCCGCCGCCGGTTGATGCCGTTGCTCCAGCACTGCTTCTCTGTTATAATCAGAATACGTTATGTAAACTTCAATGGGGCAGGCAGCCTTGTTGCAAAAGGAGCGGTTACGGTGCCCGAGCTGGACTGGCCCCGGGCGCTGCTGGTGGCAGTGGTGGTGCTGGGGTTATTCTTCGGAGCAAGCTATCTCTACGGGAATCATATCAGGAAGGGGCCCTTCCTGGAGCGGCTCAGCGCCCTGGAGGGAGTCGCCTCGGCGGAAGTGATCTCCGGAGGCGGCAGCGAGAGGCTGCTGATCACACCGGAGCCCTCCTACAGGGGGCTGCTCGAAGATCTTTTCAACGCCGCCGCGAAGGAGGCAGCGGCAAGCTACCGGAAACCGCTGCCCCTGGAGATCGCCGATCAGCGCAGCAGCAGGCTGGATCAATTTGCCGCCGCCGCCAGCCCCGCACTCCATGAAGCGGCCCGCACGGGTCGCTACCGCGAGGCCGCCGCCGTCATCGACGCCCTCGCCGCTGAAAGCGGCCTGACCGATTGCCACTTCACCGTTGATCACCGCCAGATCTACCTGCAGGCTCGCGACGGCGCCTGTTACCTCTACCGGATCGTGCCGCTGCCGCCTTTCGAGGAAGGAGAAGCTGCCGATGCGTGAACTTGCTGCCGGGCTGGGCGCCGCCGCCCTGATCATTTTTCTGTTCTACGAGAGCAGCCTGATCCCGCTGGTGATCCTGGCGGGGCTCTTCCTGGTTCTGCTGCGCTTCACCGGGCTGAAAACACCCCGGTTCAGCTCCGTGGGCCAGTCGACCCGGGTTAAAACGATCAGCTTCAACCAGATCGGCGGCCAGGAGGTGGCCAAAAAAGAGCTTCTGGAAGCGCTTGACTTTGTCACCAAGCCACGGGAGATCAGCCATCTGGGGATCCGCCCGCTCAAGGGAGTGATGCTGGTCGGCCCGCCCGGTACGGGGAAAACGCTGCTCGCCCGGGCTGCAGCCGGCTATACCGGCTCTTCCTTCACCAGCGTTGCCGGTAGCGAATTTATCGAGATGTATGCCGGTGTGGGGGCACAGCGGGTCCGCCAGCTTTTCCAGGGCTGCCGCAAGAAAGCGCAGGGGGAGCGCCGTAAAAATGCGATCCTCTTTATCGACGAGATCGATATTCTCGGGGGGAAACGCGGCCGCCACAGCAGCCATCTGGAGTACGACCAGACCTTGAACCAGCTTCTCGTGGAGATGGACGGGCTCGGCGGGGGCGAGAGCGGGCTCCATATCCTGGTCATCGGGGCGACCAACCGCCCCGAGGCGCTCGATGAGGCCCTGCTCCGGCCGGGCCGCTTTGACCGGGTCGTGCAGGTCGATCTGCCCGATCTGGAGGGGCGAAAGCAGATCCTGAAGCTGCACCTGCATAACAAACCCCTCGGCGAGGGGATCTCCCTGGAGAAGATCGCTCGCGAGACCTTCGGCTTCTCCGGAGCGCATCTGGAGAGTCTGGCCAATGAAGCGGCCATCCTGGCGCTGCGCGAAAAGCAGCGCCAGATCGCGGAGAAGCACCTCCTGGAGGCGGTAGACAAGGTCATCCTGGGGGAAAAGCTGGAGCGAAAACCCGACCCGGAGGAGCTCTGGCGCGTTGCCGTTCACGAGAGCGGCCATGCCCTCGTCAGCGAGACGCTGCAACCAGGCTCCGTCTCTCAGATCACGATCACCCCGCGGGGCAAGGCTCTGGGCTATGTTCGCCACAAACCGGAACGGGATTTTTATCTTTACACTGTCGAGCAGCTCGAGGAGAAGATCGCGGTGCTGCTCGGGGGAGCGGTCAGCGAGCAGCTCGTCCTGGGCAATCGCAGTACCGGTTCGCTCGGCGATTTCGATCAGGCGGTGGAGATCGCCAGAAAGATCATCGCCGCCGGCCTCTCCAACCTCGGCGTTGTCAGCATCAAGGATCTGCCCAAAGCGCTGCTCCACCGCACCATCCAGCAGCTGGTCAGCTCGGGGGAACGGTGGGTGAGCGGGCTTCTGGGCGAGAGGACCGCCCTGATCGAGGAGGTGGCCCGCCTGGTTCTGGAAAAGGAGAAGCTCACCGGCGAGACCCTGCGCCGCCAGATCGCGGCGCACCGCCAGGCCGGCTGAAAGAGATGGTATAATTGGATCAAAAACGGCGGTGATGACGGTGCAGGCTGAGCTGATCTGTATTGGAAACGAGCTTCTCACCGGCCTGGTGGAGAATACCAATGCCGGCTATATTTCGCGGATACTGTGGTCAAAGGGGATCCCGGTGCGGGAGCAGCACGTCGTTCCCGACAGCATCCCGGAGATCGCCGCCGCCATCGGGGAGGCACTCGCCTGCAGCGAAGCGGTGATCTGCTGCGGCGGCCTCGGCCCGACGGACGATGATCTGACCCGGGAAGCTGTCGCCGCACTGCTCGAACGGCCCCTGATCGTTGATCGGCAGTGGCTGCAGCGATTGGAACAATATTTTGAAAGCCGCGGTTACCCCATGCCTCCGGCAAACCGCAAGCAGGCGCTGCTGATCGAGGGGAGCAGGCTCTTGCCCAATCCCCGGGGCACCGCCCCCGGGGCGATCATCCCTGCCGGAAAGCGCTGGATCATCCTTCTGCCCGGACCTCCCCAGGAGCTGCGACCGCTCTTCGAGCAGGAGGTCGTCCCTTTTTTCCGAAGCGCAGGCTTCCGGGCCAGCTGGCAGACCCGGCTCATCCGGACCGCCGGCTGCGGCGAATCGCTTCTTGAGGAGAAGATCAAGGGGGCCGGCCTCCCCGAGGGAGTTTTCTTCTCGCCCCTGGCCGGGGGAGGCGAGGTGCTGCTGCAGCTTAAAACCGCCGCCGCCCCCGCCGCCGAAGCGCTCCTTGAGCGAGCGCTCCGCCGACTCCGGGAGCAGCTCGGCGAATATATCTACGGCGAGGGTGAGGCCACCCTCGCCGGGACGGTGGCCGCCCTTCTCGGCTCCCGGGGGCTGACCCTGGCGCTGGCCGAATCATGCACCGGTGGTCTGCTCGCGGATCTGATCACAGATATTCCGGGCAGCTCCCTCTTCTTCAAGGGCGCCCTGGTTACCTACACCGACGAGGCCAAGGAGAAGCTCCTCGGCATCGCACCCGATCTGTTGAACAGCAAAGGAGCGGTCAGCGAGGAGGTTGCCCTGGCGATGGCCCGGGGAGCCCGCCGGGTTCTCTCCGCCTCCGTGGGCGGCGCCATCACCGGTATCGCCGGTCCGGATAGCGATTCCTCGGGAACCCCCCCCGGCCTGGTCTACACCGCCGTCTCCGGGCCTTCGGGCGAGCGCTGCCGGAGGACCTTCTTTCCCGGGACTCGCCGGGCGATCAAGGAGAGGGCGGCCCAGACCCTGCTGATCGCGCTCTGGAGGATGATCCATTCTGGTGATTGAACGCAAAAGATCGCTTCGCCCGGGGCGCGCCCTGCTGCTGCTGGCCGCCCTGGCCGCTGCCTTTCTCGCCGCCGCCTTTTTCAGCGAGAGCACCTTTGCCGTCGCTCCCTTTGAATTTACCGCTGCCCTGGTCCCCCTGCAACGCGGCGACACCGTCATCGCCTTCCCCCCTCTGGGGCAGCTCCGCGCGGCAACTCACCGGCCCCCCTTCCAGCTGAAGATCACCCTGAATACGGTCGATCCGGAAAGGCTGAAGGCAACGCTGCAGGAGAACCCCGATCTGGCCGCCTACCTCACCGGACAGCTCCGGCAGCAGCTGCTCCATTTCTTTGCCCGCCTGACGCTGATCTCCTTTCTGTGCGGCGCCGCCCTGCTGCTGCTGCTCGAAGCACGAAGCAGAAGAGCATGGCGCTTGAAGATCAGGGAGGCGCTCAAGGGGGGGCTGCTGGCGATGCTGCTCCTGGCGGTGCTGCTCGGCACCACCATCGCCCGGCCGTACCGGTTGAGCGCTTTTGCCGCCCCGCAGCTCGAGGGAGCCCTGGCGGAGGCACCCTGGCTGATCGAGCTGGGGGGGCAACTTACCGATACCATCGCCAGGCTCTCGCAGCAGTTCGGAACGATTGCGGGCAACCTCGAAGAGCTCTCCGGGCGGATGGGGCAGTTTCAGCCCGCCCCGGAAAGCGGCGAGATCCGGGTGCTCCATATCTCCGATATCCACAACAATCCCGCCGCCCTGGAGCTGATTGAACGGATTGCCGACGCTTTCCAGGTCGATCTGATCATCGACACCGGCGATCTGATCGACTACGGCTCCACCCTCGAGGCGGAGCTGGCCGCCCGCCTGGCCGCCCTGCCCTATCCCTATCTCTTTCTGCCGGGCAATCATGACACCGCCCAGAGCATCGCCCTGCTGCGCCGCGAGGGTGCCCGGATCATCGGCCCCGAACCCCTCGAGATCGGCGGCCTGCGCATTGCCGGGCTGCCCGATCCCGGCTCCAGCGGCAGTGCCGCCACCGTCCGCGAGGAGCAGCTCCTGCTAAAGGAGGCCGGCCGCGCCGCTGCGGCGCTGCCGGAGAGGACAGAGCGGGCGGATCTCTTTGCCCTGCACAATCCCCTTATGGCCGCCCCCTTCCGCGGCGAGCTACCGCTCATCTTGTGCGGTCATACCCACCGCGCCGCCCTCGATTTCGATGAGGCGAGCGGCACCGTCATGATCAATGCCGGAAGCACCGGCGCAGCCGGGGTGCGTGGCCTGCTCTCACCGCGGGACAATCCCTACAGCATGGTCGTGCTCCATTTCAGCACCGCCTCCGGCCGGCCGCGGCTGAGCTGCGCCGATCTGATCACCATCGACCATTTCCCGGAATCTTTTACCCTGCAGCGCCACTACAACCCTCTTCCCGAAGTTCTTCCCGGGGAAACGCTTTCCTCAAAAGAGGATCCCGCGGGCTGAAAGGATAACTCTATAGATAAAGGAAACAGCGGCACACCGGCCGGCAGCGCCGGCGGGGGGAGGTTTTACCGATCCGTCTATTTGTAGCTGTCGATCCATCGGCAGAGCAGCTGAGCGCCCTGCGGACGCTGCAGCAGCGCCTTCGCGGCACCCTTGACGGGGTCAGCTGGACTGCCCCCTCATCGCTGCACCTGACCCTGAAATTTCTGGGCGAGCAGCCGGAAGAGCGGCTCCAGGCGATCGCCGGGGCAGTGCGCCGGGCCGCCCGGGAAGCGGCCCCTTTCGAGCTGCAGTTCAAGGGACTTGGTGTCTTCCCCTCACCGCAGCGGGCCCGGATCATCTGGGCCGGCGCCGCCTCAGGTGCAGCCGGGCTCGCCGCCCTGGCCAGCTTGCTGGAGCAGGCCCTGGCCGGAGAGGGTTTTCCCCGGGAAAAACGCCCCTTCCGGGCCCATCTGACCCTGGGCCGGGTCCGCCGGCCCCTGCCGGAGCAGCTGCTGCGGCGGCAGCTCGCGGAGGGAGCAACCTTTGTCACAGCGGCGTCAACGGTGCCCTCGCTGCGGCTCTACCGGAGCCGCCTCACCCCGCAGGGGGCGCACTACACCGCCCTGGAAGAATTCTTTCTTCGGCGATAGAGGAAAATTACGGGAGAGCAAGAATTAAGAGAATAACAGCCAAACCCGGTTAAGGGGGTTAACAGAATGGAGAAAGAGAAAGCTCTGGAAGCTGCTTTGCTGCATATCGAAAAACAATTCGGGAAAGGTTCCGTGATGAAACTGGGCCAGCATGTCAAATCGGGGATTCCGGTGGTGCCGACCGGCTGCCTGGCCCTTGATCTGGCGCTGGGAGTGGGGGGACTGCCGCGGGGACGGGTCGTGGAGGTGTACGGCCCGGAATCATCGGGCAAGACCACGGTGGCCCTGCATGTTATTGCCGAGGCCCAGAAAAGGGGCGGCTACTGTGCCTTCATCGACGCCGAGCACGCCCTTGATCCGACCTATGCCGCCAGGCTGGGCGTGAATATCGACGAACTGCTGGTCTCCCAGCCGGATACGGGCGAGCAGGCCCTGGAGATCGCCGAGGCGCTGGTGCGCAGCGGGGCGATCGATGTGCTGGTGATCGACTCGGTCGCCGCGCTGGTGCCGCGGGCCGAGATCGAGGGCGACATGGGCGATGCCCACGTCGGCCTGCAGGCCCGGCTGATGTCGCAGGCGCTGCGCAAGCTCTCGGGCGCGATCAGCAAATCGATGACCGTGGCCGTCTTCATCAACCAGATCCGTGAAAAAGTGGGGGTTATCTTCGGTAACCCCGAGGTCACCCCCGGGGGAAGGGCGCTCAAATTCTACTCGACGGTGCGGCTCGATGTCCGCCGGGTGGAGGCGCTGAAACAGGGCGATCAGTTTATCGGCAACCGCACCAGGGCCCGGGTCGTCAAGAACAAGGTGGCGCCGCCGTTCAAGGCGGCCGATTTCGATATCATCTACGGCTACGGCATCTCCGCCGAGGGCGCGCTCATCGATATCGGCACGGGGATGAAGATAATCCAGAAGAGCGGCGCCTGGTACTCGTACGGAGAAGAGCGCCTCGGCCAGGGTCGCGAGAATGTCCGGACATATCTCCAGGATAATCCGGAGCTGGCCCGGGAGATCGAGCAGAAGATCCGGGAGGCCGCCGACCTGCCGCCGCTCGATCCCGCCGCCGCTGCTGCGGCGGATGCCACAAAGGAGGAAGCGTCTCCGGAAAAAGAGCTTTAGATGGACGCTGAAGCCGCTTTGAAAAAAGCTCGCTCCGGCCTGCTGCGACTGCTCGGCTACCGCCAGAGAAGCAGGCAGGAGGCGGTGGAATATCTCCGGCGGAAGGGCTTCAGCGAAGCGGTGAACGCCGCGGTCGTAGCCGAGATGGAGCAATGGGGCTATCTCGACGATCGCCGCTTTGCCGTCGACTGTATTGAAAGCTGCCTGCGCCGCGGATACGGACCGCTGCGGGTGCGTCGCACCCTCCTCGACAAGGGGGTGCACCGGGAGATCATCGAGGCGGAGCTGACCCACCGCTACAGCGCGGCCGAAGAGCTCGCCCTGGCCCGGGAGCTGCTGCAACGGAGAAGCACCGCCGGAGAAGATTTCACGGAAGGGCGCTGGATTCGCCGCCAGGCTGCCTATCTGCAGCGGCGCGGCTTCAGCGGCGGGGTGGTTGCCCGGACGCTCCGGGAATACGGCTGCAGCTCTTCCGATGATGAGCCGGTTGAAGGACCGAACCGCCCCTGGGGCGGTGGCGGATCTAACGCTTGACATAAATTTTGCTTGAGGGTACAATTATTTCGAAAAGATTTTCATATTTTCAAGTTTATCTATTGAAATTCTGGATACAAGGGCAGTTCCAGTTTAAAAGAGCAAGTTCCGGCCCTGCCGGAGCGCTGAAATAGATTTAAATAGATATCGAGAACGTGCACGATACCGGTGTAGGTATCTCCATATCCGGATCTCTTTTAAGCTGTGTTCTGAACGCAGCTTATTTTTGTTTGACCACAAAAACCATAGAAATGGAGGTGGGACCATGTATTACACGATTACCGCAATAATTGCAGCAGCCCTAGGCATAATTGTCGGCTATTTTCTGCGCAAGATGCTTGGAGAAGCGAAGATCTCTTCGGCGGAGACCGCTGCGCTGAAGATAATCGAGGAAGCAGAGCAGGAAGCAAAAGCGATCAAACGTGAAAAAGAGCTCGAGGCTAAAGAAGAAGCCCATAAATTGAGAACCGATATCGAGCGGGAAAGCAGGGAACGGCGCAGCGAATTCCAGCGGATGGAACGGCGCCTCTCCCAGAAAGAAGACTCGCTCGATCGGAAGACCGGTCTCGTCGAAAAGAAGGATGAGGAGCTGCGGCGGAAGGAAGAGGAGCACCGCCGGATCGAGGAAAAATTGCTCCACCTCAAGCAGCAGCAGCTCAGCGAGCTGGAGCGGATCTCGAGCATGTCCATGGAGGAGGCCAAGGAGACGATCCTGCAGCGGGCGCGCGATGAGGTTTCGCATGAGATGGCGATGATGGTCAAGGAGATCGAGGATCAGGCCAGAAGTGACGCCGCCAAGAGATCCCGCGAGATCATCACCATGGCGATCCAGCGCTGTGCTGCAGACCACGCCTCCGAGGCGACGGTCTCGGTGGTCTCCCTGCCCAGCGACGAGATGAAGGGGAGAATTATCGGACGCGAGGGGCGCAATATCCGGGCCCTGGAGACGTTGACCGGGATTGATCTGATCATCGATGATACCCCGGAAGCGGTGATCCTTTCCGGTTTTGATCCGATCCGCCGCGAGATCGCCCGGGTTGCCCTGGAGAAGCTGGTCAGCGACGGCCGGATCCATCCGGCCAGGATCGAGGAGATCGTGGAGAAGACGCGCAAGGAGGTCGAGGCCCAGATCCGCGAGGAGGGCGAAAGAGCCACCTTTGAAACGGGGGTGCACGGTCTGCATCCCGAGCTGGTCTTCAACCTGGGCAAACTGCGCTTCCGCACCTCGTACGGACAGAATGTGCTGCAGCACTCCATCGAGGTTTCCCATCTGGCCGGGACCCTGGCCGGGGAGCTGGAGCTCGATGTCACCTTCGCCAAAAGGGCAGGGCTGCTCCATGATATCGGCAAAGCGACCGATCATGAATCGGAAGGCTCCCATGTTATCGCCGGCACCGAACTGCTCAAAAAGTTCAAGGAGACGCCGGCGGTGATCAATGCTGTTGCCGCGCACCACGGCGATGTCGATTTCCAGACCCTCGAGGCAGCCCTGGTGCAGGCCGCCGACGCCATCTCCGCCTCCCGCCCGGGAGCCCGCCGCGAGACCCTGGAGGCCTATATCCGGCGTCTGGAGAAGCTCGAGGGGATCGCCGATTCATTCGACGGTGTGGAGAAGGCCTATGCCATCCATGCCGGGCGTGAGATCAGGATCATGGTCAAACCGGAACGGATCGACGATCTCAAGGCGATTCAGCTGGCCCGGGATATCGTCAAGAAGATCGAGGGAGAGATGGAATACCCCGGCCAGATCAAGGTCAATGTGATCCGCGAGACCAGGGCTGTTGAATATGCCAAATAAGTTAAAAAGTGTTCCGTTAAAAAAAGTGCCCGAACGGCACTTTTTTTATTTTCGAGCAGGTTTTATTTCGTAAACTATGGAATAGGGTAATGCAAGATTGGGAGGTAGAACAATGCTGGAAGAACCCCTGCCGGAGTCGGACCATATCCAGATGCTCGTTGATCTGCTGCTCCGTTTCCCGGAGATCTACACGATCACCTTGAACCTGCCCTCCGCAAGCTGCCATCTTTCGTACATGATCCGGCGCGAGCTGGCGCAGGAGGAATTCACGGCGCTCGAGCGGCAGCTTCAGGAGATCATGGAGACCTTCTGCTTTTTGAACCGCTGCCCGGAGCGCTGCCGCTTCGCCATTACCCGGGAAAGCGAGCAGGGTCTGACCCGGCTCCAGCTCACCCTGAGCTGCGAACCGTTTCTCGACGAGCTGATCAGCCTGATCACCGCGATCATGCACGAACATTTTCCCGAAGAGCTGATCGTTGAGCAGCGCAGCAGCACTTACTGCCGCGGTCCGGAAAACGGTTTTACCGGGGAGCTCACCCTTCCCGGTGACTCCGAGCAGCGCAGCGGCCGTCTCAGCGCCTTCCGCGATTCCGGAAAAGTCTATATCTTCGACCATTAGTCCATCAATATTGACAGTGCCGCCGCCCCGCTTCAGGGGCATGATCCGACAACGGTGAATATACTTAGGTGAGAGGGCCCCGGGCCAAAACGAGCAAAGAGAAGTTTTTCGTTCAAGAATTAAAAGATTCTTATTATTCTGGCAGGAATTTCATCTTTGCTCACGAAGTATACTTCAAGCAAAAAACCCGTTGAAGGAGGTATCTGCTGGTTAAATGGACATATTAAAAGTTTCAGCAAAGTCCAATCCCAATTCGGTGGCCGGTGCACTGGCAGGAGTATTGCGTGAACGGGGCAATGCGGAGATCCAGACCATTGGTGCCGGCGCCTTGAATCAGGCGGTAAAGGCGGTAGCAATTGCGCGGGGATTTGTCGCTCCGGGGGGCATCGATCTTATCTGCATCCCTGCCTTTACGGATATTCAGATCGACGGGGAGGAGCGCACAGCTATCAAACTGATCGTTGAGCCCCGGTAACAGTTCTTCTTCTTGACCGAGCAGGACACCCTGAAACCATCCGGTAAAGGGTGTTTTTTTATTGAAAAGTAGAGTAAGATAGAGATATGTTTGACCGGAGTCTGAAAATCATCGACTGCCACTGTGATACCATCGCCCTCTTCGGCCGGGAGGATTACGACTTCAGCAGCCGCAACAGCACCGGCCATCTCGACCTGCCCCGCCTTCGCGAGGGCGGGGTCGGCCTGCAATTCTTCGCCGTCTGCACCGCCCCCGTGGCCGAGCACCACCCGCTCCACCGCGCCCTCGAGATGATCGGTCGTTACCGCCGCGTCATAGAGGGGCTGCCCTCGGTACAGCGAATCGAAGGGCCGGCTGATCTCGAGATCGCCCGCAAGGAAGGGCGGCTCGGGGCCCTGCTGGCTCTTGAAGGAGCCGAGCCGCTCGAAGGCAGCGTGGAGCTTCTCGAGATCTTCGCCCTGCTGGGTGTACGGGCGCTCTCGCTGACCTGGAACCGGCGCAACCACTTTGCCGACGGAGTGGGGGAGAGTGCTGCCGCCGCAGGGCTGACCCGCGCCGGCCGCAAGCTGGTCCGGGAGCTCTCCCGCAGGGGGATCGTTCTCGATCTGGCCCATCTGGCACCGGCCCCCTTCGATCAGGCCCTCGAACTGAGCGAGCGCCCGCCTTTGGTCTCGCATGCCAATGCCGGAGCACTCTGCTCGCATCCGCGCAACCTCGGCGACGGGCAGCTCAAGGCGCTGGCCGCCAGGGACGGCGTCATCGGGCTCAGCTTCTATCCGTACTTCATCACCGGCCGGCCGGAGGCCTCCCTGGAGCAGCTGCTCGATCATTTTGTCCACGTGGCCGGGCTGGTCGGGGTGGAGCACCTTGCCTGCGGCTCCGATTTTGACGGGATCGAGGAGACGGTAACTGGGCTCGACGATGCCACCTCCTATCCCGTTCTGCTGGAAGGGCTCCGGCAAAGGGGCTTCCGGCCCGCCGAGATCGAGCTGATCGCCTGGGGCAATGTGGAGAGGCTCCTGCAGGCTCACCTCGGCCCGGCGGTGCCGCTATGAAAGCGGCGAGGGGGGCGCATCTGCCGGTGGATCTGCACCTGCACAGCACCGCCTCAGACGGTGCATTGACCCCGGCTGCTCTCGTGGAGCAGTCCGCCGCAGCAGGCCTGGCAGCGGTGGCGCTGACCGACCATGATACCATGGCCGGGGTCGCCGAGGCCCTCGAGGCCGGGCGGCGCTGCTCCCTCGAGGTGATCCCGGGGGTGGAGCTCAGCGCCTTCGATGAAGAGCAGGAGATCCACCTGCTGGGCTACGATCCCCTTTATCCGGAAAAGATCGAGGCCGTCCTGAAAGAGATGCGACGCGATCGCTTTCGGCGCATCCGGGCGATGGGCGCCCGCCTGCGCGGGCTGGGGATCCCCCTGAGCGATGACGAGATCATCGCCGAAGCGGCCCCGGCGGCCCCGGGGCGGCTCCATCTGGCCCGTTTGCTGGTCAGGCGCGGCTACTGTCCCGGGATCAGCGAGGCCTTCGCCGTCTACCTGAAGCGGGGACGGCCCGCCTATGTACCCCGGCAAACCCTCGAACCGGGGCCGGCCATCGCCGCGCTGCACCGGGCCGGTGCTGTGCCGGTGGTGGCACACCCGGGTGAGCAGGGACGGGCCCGGCTCCGGGAGCTGGTCGAACTGGGGCTCCGCGGGATCGAGGTCTACCATCCGGATCACCCGGCGGAGCTGGTCCGCTACTACCTCCACCAGGCTGACCGGATGAACCTGCTGATCACCGGGGGATCTGATTTTCACGATTTTGGCGGCAGTCGGCGCAACCGCCCCGGCGCTGTCAGCGTACCTTACCGCTTGCTGGACGCATTGAAAAAAGCGCCGCGCGGTTTTTGATCAAAACCCTTCCAAGGAACCGGTTCTAGTGATAGAATGGCGTTTAGTTGTACTTTCAAAGGAGCGCAGTCGATGGCAGAAAAGTTGATCTTCTCCCTGCAGATCTTTTTCCTCGGGTTCAGCGTGGTGCTGGTGGTGCTGTTCCTGCTGTACGGTCTGATCGAGCTGACCAACCGGTTGAGAGAAACAGTTTTCAGCGCAAAGCAGGTTTTGCCGCCGGAGCCTCTGCCGGCGGAACCGGCGGGCCTTCCACCGGCGCTGGCCGCCGCCATTGCCGCTGCTGTCAGCAGTTACCGGGAAAGCTCCTCGCCGAGCCCCGGGCCGGTGCGGCTCCGCGTGATCATGCCGCCGGCCAAAGGATCGCCCTGGGCTGCTGCGGGACGGCGGGCGCTTCTGGAAAACAGCAATCTTCTGGAAAGGTTAAGGAGGAAATAGGGTCTTGAAAGAATATCGAGTCACTGTCGACGGCCAAACCTACACTGTCATTGTCGAGGAGATCGCTCCGGGGAAGGACCGCTTCGCCGGGACCGGCGTAGCCCCGCCGGCTGCACCGCCCTCACCTGCGGCTGCGTCTGCTCCTGCAGCAGCGTCTCCGCGGGAAACTGCCGCACCGCAGGGCAGCCTTCCCGCCGCGGCGAACGCTCTTGTAGTCGAATCACCGATGCCCGGTGAGATCATCGATCTGATCGTCAAACCGGGGGATACGGTCAACGAGGGAGATGTTCTGCTGATCCTCGAAGCGATGAAGATGGAGAACGAGATCACCGCTCCCCGGGCGGGGACGATCAGCGCCGTCCATATCAGAGCCGGCGATACTGTCGGCAGCGGCGCCCCCCTGGTGGAGATCGCCTGACCGCTCTGCCGGAGCGTTCCTGGAATCGAAGGGAGTACGGATATGGGAGCTTTGATTGTTGAATTTATCCAGAGTACCGGATTTTACCACCTGACCCTGCCCGAGCTCGGCATGATCGCCATTGCCTGCGTCCTGCTCTACCTGGGGATCGTGAAAAAATATGAACCGCTGCTGCTTATTCCGATCAGTTTCGGCATGCTCCTGGTGAACTTCCCCCTGGGCGGCCTGCTGCAGCCGGAAGGGCAGGGGGTCGTGGGGGGGCTGCTCTACTATCTATCCCGCGGCCTGGAGCTGGGGATCTACCCGCCGCTGATCTTTTTGGGGATCGGTGCCATGACCGACTTCGGCCCGCTCATCGCCAATCCGGTGACGCTGCTGCTCGGGGCGGCAGCCCAGCTGGGCATCTTTACCACCTTTACCGGAGCCTATTTTCTGGGCTTCACCCCGCCGCAGTCCGGCGCCATCGGGATCATCGGCGGGGCCGATGGACCCACAGCCATCTTTGTGGCCAACCAGCTTGCGCCGGAGCTGCTAGGATCCATCGCTATCGCCGCCTACTCGTACATGGCCCTGGTGCCGATCATTCAGCCCCCGATCATGAAGCTTCTGACGACAAAACGCGAGCGGGAAACGATGATGACCCAGCTGCGCCCTGTCTCGAAGACGGAAAAGATCCTCTTTCCCATCGTTGTCGTCATCCTCACCGGCCTGCTGCTGCCGGCGGCGGTGCCCCTTCTGGGCATGCTCATGTTCGGCAACCTGCTCCGCGAGAGCGGGGTCACCGAGCGCCTGAGCAAGACCGCTCAGCTGGAGCTGAACAATATCATTGTTATCTTTCTGGGGCTCTCCGTGGGAGCCAAGGCTACAGCCGCCTATTTTTTGACCTGGGATACGATCCTGATCATCATCCTCGGGCTGGCCGCCTTTGCCCTGGGCACCGCCGGAGGGGTCCTCATGGGCAAGCTTCTCTACCTGCTCAGCGGGGGCAAGATCAACCCCCTCATCGGCTCCGCCGGGGTCTCCGCCGTGCCGATGGCCGCCCGGGTCTCCCAGACCGTGGGCAAGGAAGCCAACCCGAACAACTACCTGCTGATGCATGCGATGGGCCCGAATGTTGCCGGAGTGATCGGCTCCGCCGTCGCTGCCGGAATCCTGCTCTCACTTCTGGGATAAAGTTGGAGCCTTACAGATATCCCTGGCCCGGTTAAGCGATGCTCCGGAAACCGTTGATCCTGCAAGGCTCCGCTCTTAATATAACCCTTCCTGCAAAAAATATACCACCAGTTGCCGCCAGCCCGTCATATCCGCCCCTGCCCGGATCATATCTTTTAGAAAGATCGATCCGGAGGCAGGGGCATGAAGGTTCTGAAAGAACGTTTATCGGCGACGCTGCACCAGAAATGGTTCATCATCGGACTGATCCTGCTCCTCCCCGTCATCCTGGGCCTGCTTGCGGCCGCCGTCGATTTCGGCTGCTACCGGGGCAAGATCTACCCTGGCGTCTACCTGCAGGAGATCCCCCTGGGCCGGCTCAGCCTGGTCGCGGCCGAGGATAGATTGAATTCCGGACTCTTCTCCCTCGAGCAGATCACCCTGACCGGAGCGGAGCTGGAGCCGCGCACCCTCCCCCTGAGCAAGCTGGGGATCGGTTACGACCGAAATAAAACAATGGACGCGCTTCGCCGGGCCGGGACAGGCTGCTCCGGCTATTCCGGCAGGCTGAGCCGGCTCTTCGGGGGCGCACCGCTGCACCTGAACGGCGAGCTGATCGTGCAGAGCAGCCGTCTGGAGCAGGCCCTGGAGCAGCTGGCCGGGGAGCTGGAAAGGGCCCCGCAGGAGCCGGCCCTGATCGTGCGCGGACCCAATGTATTCATCGAGGAAGGGCGGGAGGGCCGCTTCCTGAAAAAGGAGCAGCTGCGGCGGGAACTGCCCGAGGCCATCCTGCGGGGACAGCAGGAGCTGCCCCTGCCCCTGGGTACAAGAGCACCGCAGCAGAGCGCCGCCGAACTGGCCTCCCTGGGGGTGGAGCAGGTGATGGTCTCCTTTTCCACCACCGTCTCGCCGACCCTTCCCGGAAGAACGAACAATATCAGGCTCGGAGCGGCGGCGATCAATGGCTGCCTTATCGCCCCCGGAGAGATCTTCTCCTTTGGCGCGATCATCGGCGAGACGACCAGGGAAAAGGGTTACCAGGAGGCACCGGTCATTGTCGGCGGTGAGCTGCGCCCGGGTCTCGGGGGAGGGCTCTGCCAGGTCTCGTCAACCCTGTACAATGCCGCGCTGCTGGCAAATCTGGAGATTGTCGAGCGGCACAATCACAGCCTCGTCGTCAATTACCTTCCGGTGGGCCGCGATGCAACCATCTCCATCGGCTGGGCCGATCTCAAATTCAGAAACAGCCGGGAGCATCATCTCCTCATCGGGGCGGAGCTCAACGAAGGGCTGCTCACTTTCCGCTTCTTCGGGCCACCCATGGAGGAGCGGGTCGAGATCACCAGCTCCGATATTGTCCGGATCGCCCCGCCGGTCCGCTATGAAACTGATCCCTCGCTGCCGCCGGGAGAAACAGAGCTGGTCCGGTCGGGGGCGCCGGGATATACTGTCAAGACCTGGCGGGTGCTCTACCGCGAGGAGAAAGAGATCTCCCGCGAACTGCTTAGCCACGACCACTACAACCCCACCGCCGCGATCTACCGAACCGGCCCCAGCCCCTCCAGCAGCAAGCTCGGACCGGCCGCGGAAAAACTTTGGCTGCTGAGCACAGCCAGAGCGGCCAGGAGACCATGAGTCAAGGGGACGGTGACTTTGACTCACCAGACTGCTCCTCTGAGTCAAGGGGACTGAGTCAAGGGGACGGTGACTTTGACTCACCAGGCTGCTCCTCTAAGTCAAGGGGACGGTGACTTTGACTCACCAGGCTGCTCCTCAAAATGCACAGTGAACGAGTGAGTCAAGGGGACCGGAGTCATCGGCTGGTGAGCGCGGTAAGGGGTTTCGTTCTCATTCCCCCGGCAGCCCGGACAGTACGGCTCAGATCCTTCGGGCTGCGCCCTCAGGATGA
>JAAZPS010000363.1 GCA_012797095.1 Bacillota bacterium
CCTGCAACAGGGGAGGGATGAGGATATGGCGGAGAGCTGATGTTCAAGCGTACTTCTGTTTTTTACTAACCTATTACGACAGGAGGTTGCCGGAATGGCCGATATGGAGAGGCTTGCCGAGGAGAGGAAGAAAAGATACCTGGCGGCGATGAATCTGGAAAAGCCCGACCGGGTTCCGATCCGTCTTAACTTTTCCGGTGAATTCATCACCAAGGTAGCCGGTTACAGCTTTCAGGAGACCTACTACGACTGGGATAAGAATGTCGATGCCACCAGCAGGATGCTGGAACGGCTGGATCTGGAGATGGTGGTCGGGGCGGCCAACCTGTGGTGGGCGACCCTGCATGACGCTGTCGGCGCAAAATATCTGCGCTTCGCCGGCCGGGATCTCGACGAGGAGACCATGTTTCAGTATGTTGAAGGTGCGTACATGCTCCCCGAGGATTACGATGACTTCATCGCCAACCCGACGGAGTGGATCGCTACCTGTTACCTGCCGCGGATCCAGAGCGAGCTGGCCGAGCCCGGCTCGTACCGCGCCGCTGCCGCCATGATCAAGGGTGCCTTCGGAATGGCCCAGCAGTTTGCCGGCGGGGCTGCGGCAACGGCTCTGTACCGGCAGAAATACGGGGTGATCCCCTCCATCACCGGGATCAGCAAAGCGCCCTTTGATACGCTGGCCGATACGCTGCGCGGGCTCTCCGGGATCATGATGGATCTGTACCAGCGCCCGGACAAGGTCAAGGAAGCCCTGGAGGTGCTTGTACCGCACAATATCTTCTACGGCATGGCCACAGCGCAGGGCGATACCGATTACCCGCTCTTCATGCCGCTGCACCGCGGCGCTTATCCCTTCATGAAGATGGAGCAGTGGAAAGAGTTTTACTGGCCCACGCTGAAGCAGGTGATCGAGGGGCTCTGGAGCAACGGCAAACGGACCATGTTCTACGCTGAAAATATCTGGACACCCTATCTGGAGCTGATCGCCGAGCTGCCCGAGAAGAGCATCATCTTCCATGTCGATCAGACCGATCTGGACGAAGCTCACCGGGTGCTTGGCGGACGTTTCTGTTTGAGCGGCAATGTGCCCAATTCGCTGCTTGCTTTCGGTACTCCGGAGGAAGTGAAAGATTATGTCAAAAACCTGCTGGAAAGGTATGCGCAGGACGGCGGTTTTATCCTCGATGCCGGCGCGGTCATCCTTGATGATGCCAAAGAAGAGAATATCCGCGCCCTTGTCGAAGCCGGTCAGGAATACGGGGTCTATTAAAAAGGATCGGAGGATACTGCGATGAAAAGGGAGCTGACCTTCAACAATATGCCCCCGGGAGTCTGCGTGCCCTGGGAGGCGAAAGCGAAAGAGCTGGGGGAGATCAAAGGCGATGCCGCCCTGATCAGGAAAGAATGGGAGAAGCTTGATCTGTTCGGCTACCTCTATCTGTGGAACTGGGTGCAGCGCTAGGGCAGGGGGACGATCTTGAAAAGGAGGTTCAACCATAAATGGCGAGGGATGAACTGGCTGGTGCGATTGCCCGACTGGATCGGGAGCAGGTGCTCTCCCTGCTCGAGGAGCGGCTGCAGGGCGGCAGCAAACCGATGGAGATAATCGGCAGCCTGCAGGAAGGGATGGTCGAGGTAGGCAAGCTCTTTGAAAAAGGAGACTTTTTCTTGAGCGAGCTTATCTTCTGCGGTGAGATCATGAAAGAAGCGATGGCGGTTCTGGAGCCCCGCCTGGCCGCGGGGGAACGGCAATATCGCGGTACCGTCGTCATCGGTACGGTCAAGGGGGATATCCATGATCTAGGGAAGAATATCGTGGTGATGCTGCTCAAGGGAGCCGGTTACGAGGTCGTCGATCTGGGGGTGGATGTTGCTCCGGAGAGGTTTGTCCAGGCGGCCCGCGAGGCGAAAAGCCCCCTTGTGGCCATGAGCATGCTTCTCACCTCGGCCATGGGGACGATGAAGGAATGTGTTCAGGCGGTCAAGGGCTCCGATCTGGGGGCAAAAGTGCTCATCGGCGGGCCCATTATCGACGAAAAGGTGATGGAGTTCAGCGGCGCCGATTACGGCAGCGCCATCGCCAGCGATGCCACCAGAATTGCGGAAAAGGTATTCGGGACTGCCTGAGAAAGGATCCGTTTCGGAGTGGGCGCTGCCTGAACGGCAGCGCCCGCCCCTCTGTTCGCTGCCGGGCTGCCGTTACATGGCGAGCCCGGCGTTGTTATTTGTGATAATTTTTGCTATACTGATCTCGGGCAATTTATTTCCCGATTGTCCCAACCGGGTGGAGGTGATGCCTTGCGCACCGCTGGCCTTACTCACCCCGGCCGGGAGCGTTCGCAAAACGAGGACAGCTACCTGGTGAAAACGGGGGAAGATCTGAGCATATTGGCGGTAGCTGATGGCATGGGGGGGCATGTGGCCGGAGAGGTGGCCAGCGCTCTCGCCATCGGGGTGTTCGAGCGTTACTGGAATGAGCTGGACTTGAAAGAGCCGCCACCGCGCGGCCGCTTTGCCGAAATTATCAATAACTTGATTATTAAAGCGAATAGTACAATTCTGGAGGCAGCCGCCCGGGACAGCAGCAAGACCGGGATGGGCACCACCCTTACTGCGGGGTTTCTATCCGGCCGCTCGCTGACCATCGGTCATGTCGGCGACAGTCGGGCGTACCTGATCTCCGGCGAGGCGCTCACCTTGCTGACCGAGGATCATTCCCTTCTGGAGCAGCTTATCCAGGCCGGCCGGATCAGCCCCGAGGAGGCCGAGGGCCACCCGAAAAGGCATATTCTGGTCAGAGCGCTGGGCACCTCGGCCGATCTGGAGATCGATCTCATCGAGCGCGAACTGAACGAATCCGAGGCTCTTCTTTTCTGCAGCGACGGGCTGACTTCGATGGTCCGGGACGATGAGATCTACCGGGTCACGCAGGAGTATCCCGATCCCCTGTCGGCGGCAGAGGCGTTGATCAAACTGGCCAATGACCGGGGCGGCTGCGATAACATTACGGTGGTCTATGCTACTGAGATAGGAAGGCAGGCGGTTTGATGGTCGGTAAACAGTTGGCGGGCCGTTATAAATTGCTGGAGATGGTCGGCGAGGGAGGGATGGCTCAGGTTTACCGGGGCTGGGACAGCCTGCTGA
>JAAZPS010000052.1 GCA_012797095.1 Bacillota bacterium
GGGTTGACTACCTCACTTTCGAAACAGCACTTAAGAAAGAGCTAGATGATCTAGGCTGTGAAGTTTTAAGGGAAGTGCTGGAAGCTTTAGAGCGAAAGCTTTTTGAAAGTAAAGAGAGGAAGCGTAACTGGGTGGTTGAGCGTAAAAACGAATGCAAGTCGATTCTGACACCCTTTGGCAACCTGACATTTAGAAGGAGCTACTACTGCAGCAAAAATGGCGAAGGGTACAAACATCTTGTGGATGAACAAGTTGGCATAACGCCCCATATGCGAGTAGGAGTTAATCTTAAGGCCTTGCTTGCAGACACGTCCAGCAGTAGTTCCTATGAGGCCACCACTGTTCATGTAAGCCACCACAACGCCGGGGTAAAGCTTAGCCGTCAGGTAGTAGCAAACTGCGTCAAAGACTTCAAAGCAAAAGGGGTCCAGAAAACTGCTCAGAAGCGATCTGTAGCAACGATATATATTGAAGCTGATGAGGACCATATCAAGCTCAGGGGGCGAAATGGAGCCCAAGCCCGTCTTATCTATGTTCACGAAGGGGTTGAAGAAAAGCCCCGGCGCCATCTGATAAATGCAAGATATTTCACCACTGTAAATAAAACGCCGGAGGAATTCTGGACAGAAGTTGCTGATTACATAGCAGATCAATATGATCTTTCTAGCATAAAAACGATTTTTCTCTCCGGAGATGGTGCCCCGTGGATCCAGGCCGGGAAGGAGTACATCCCAGGGGCCATATATATCCTGGACAAATTCCACCTGGCCAAATATATCGTTAAAGCAACAGCCCATGCGCCGGCACTACGGCCAGCTGTTTACCAGGCGATCCAGAGTTTAAACAAACAAGCGGTGTTAGACATACTTCAAGAAGCTCTGGAGCGCACCGAGCAGCCTCCCCGGCAGAGGAGGATACAAGATACCATGGGGTATATCAAAAACAATTGGGATGGGATTGAGGCCTCGGTAAAGCATCCCACCGTCGGCTGCAGTGCTGAGGGACATGTCAGCCATATCCTTTCAGAAAGGTTAAGCAGCCGCCCAATGGCCTGGAGCCTTGAAGGAGCAGGCAATATGCCGCTACTAAATGGTAAAAATATCCTAACAAGGGTTGCACTGAGAGGTTTAAGCAATCAAATGGTGATCTAAGATTTCAGTGAGGTTCTTTTTATCCTACAGTGTCTTGACACTATCAAGCAGGGCCGGTGATTTGCCGGAGAGGTCATTTTGTGTTAAAATAACACGATCGGATCTTGATTGCGGAGGTGACTGTCATGCTGGTCAAGGTGTTGACTGCTTTTTATGTTCTCGTATGCATCGGCCTGATCGTTACGGTGTTGCTGCAATCGGGACGGAGTGCCAGTCTGGGAGTTATTGAAGGCGGTGCCCAGAGCCTTTTTGGCAAGAAAAAAGGGCTTGATGAAAAATTGGGTCGGTTGACGACCTATCTGGCGGTCGTGTTCATGCTGTTTACGATAGCGCTGACCATTATACGGTAAGTAAATCAGCTGTGGCCCAGGTGGGATTGCAGAGTTTTACTCTGACCTGTCACAGAGCAATTTTCGGTGCGGAGCCCGTCTTGCTTCGCGCCTTTTGCTATCAGCGCTGCCGGGGTAAGGTTAACCCTGCCCTGAAGTATATCTTTGGAGGAATGATCGATGAAACGCGAGGAAGCCTTGAATCTGGTAAAGCAGGAAGTGAAAACAAAGAATTTGATCAAGCATATGCTGGCGGTTGAAGCGGTGATGCGCCGCCTGGCCGAAGAGCTGGAGCAGGATGAAGATCTCTGGGCCCTGGCCGGCCTGCTGCACGATCTTGATTATGACAAAACAGTGGATCATCCGGAGCAGCACGGGCTGCTGGGAGCACGGATCCTGGAGGAAAAGGGGCTGCCGGCAGAGCTGATCCAGGCGGTCAAGGCTCACAATGAAGCGCTCGGCCTGGAGCGGGTGACCCTTCTGGATAAAGCGCTGTATGCAGCCGATCCGGTGACGGGACTGCTGGTGGCGGCGGCTCTGATCCACCCGCAGAAGAAACTGGGGGCAGTCGATCTTGATTTTGTGATCAATCGTTTCAGGGAGAAAAGTTTCGCCCGGGGCGCTGACCGCGGACAGATCGAGCGCTGCTCCGAGCTGAACCTTTCCCTGGATCGATTTCTTGCTCTGAGCCTGGAAGCGATGCAGAATATCGCGAAAGATCTGGGGTTGTAAGCTGCCAAGATGAAACCTGGAAAAAGATCTCACCCCGTGCCAACGTTAAAAGAGAGGACTGTTCAGCTTCTATCGGCTCACCGCCGGCGCTCCCTGACCCTGCAGCAGCTGAGCGGGGCCCTGGGCCTGGATAAGGAAGAAAGCACCCTGCTGGCCAGGCAGGTGCGGCAGATGCAGGCTGACGGCCTGTTGATCAAAACCGGAAGGGGCCGCTACGGCCTGCCCCGCCGGTTGAATTGCATTACCGGTGTGCTCGATGGAAACCGGAAAGGGTTCGCCTTCCTCAGACCCGATCTGGAGAAGGAGACAGATGTCTTTATCAGTCCCGGAAGGCTCAAAGGAGCGGTGCACGGCGATCGGGTCCTTGTCCGCCTCCTTTCAACCGGCGGCCGCCGCAGCCGTGAAGGTGAGGTGGTCGATATCCTGAGCCGGGGTTGTGAACAGCTCGTTGGAACCCTGGAGCAGCGGGGCCGGCGGTTCTATGTAATACCCGATGACCGCCGGTTCGGCGGTAAGGTGAACCTGGCGCCGGGGTTGAAGAAGGCTCGCTGCGGGGAAAAGGTAATAGTCAAGGTGGATTCCTGGCAAAAGGGGAAAAACCCCTCCTGCGGCCACCTCGTGGAAAGGATCGGGATGCCGGGAGTGCCGCAAACGGAGCGGCTTCTATTTGAAAAACGGTTTGAACTGCCCGGCAAATTTCCGCCGTCGGTCTTCAAGGAGCTGGGCCTGCTTCCTTCAGGAAAGGAGGTTGGCCGGATTGCTTCCGAGGAAAAGCGGGCCGACCTGCGCAATCTTGATGCCGTTACCATCGATGGGGCCGA
>JAAZPS010000364.1 GCA_012797095.1 Bacillota bacterium
ATCCTGAACCACAAGAAACTGCAGCGCGGCCAGCGCCTCCGCCGCACGGGCCGAACCGGGAAAAACCGCCACGGGATTCTCCCCGACTACATAGAGGCCCTTCAAGCGGCCCGCTCCGGCCTGCTCGATCATCTCGAAAGCACCCCACCCGGGCCTGGAAGGCAGCGCCGTCTGCCAGGCTTCCTCGACCACCTTCCTTTCGGAATGATCATCGAGGCGGCGGCGGCCGGGCAGATAATCGGGCAGCGCCCCCATATCGCCGGCGCCCTGGGCATTGCCTTCCCGCAGCAGCGCCCGGATTCCCCCGCCTTGACGCCAGATATGCCCGGTCAGCAGGGCCAGGTTGAGCAGCGCTTGGACCGACTCCGCCCCCCGGGGCTGCTGCATGATCCCGCTGCCGAAGATGATCGCTGCCTGGTCGGCCCCGGCGTAGAGCCGCGCTGCCCGCAGGAGCTGCTCCAGAGAAACCCCGGCAGCTTCCGCCGCCGCTGCCGCGGTAAAGCGGAGCGAGCCGAGCAGATCCTGGTAGCACTCTGTTTTCCGGGTGATAAATTCCCGATCCGTCAATTTTTCATCGATGATCACCCGGGCCATCCCGTTCAGCAGCGCCAGATCGGTGCCTACCGCCGGCCGCAGCCGGCAATCGGCAAACAGACTGAGCCCCGTCTCCCGGGGATCGATCAGGATCAGTTTGGCCCCGTGCCGTTTGACCGCCCGTTTGATCCGGTAGCTCACAAGCGGAGCCGAAACATCCGGGTCGGCGCCGATGACCATGATCAGATCGGCCTGCTCCAGATCATCCAGCGAGCCGGTGATCCCGGGAAAGCCGATCGATTCGTGAAAACTTCTCCGGGCGGCACCGTAGTAAAGGCTGCTGCCGTTATCGATATTGTTCGTTCCCAGCACGGTGCGGGCAAATCTCTGCAGAAGATAGTTCTCCTCATTGGTGCAGTTGGCCGAACCGAAAACAGCAAGGCTGTCGGGCCCGTGCTGCTCCCCGATCCCTTGCAACGCCGCTGCGGCTGCTGTCAGCGCTTCCTCCCAGGAGGCCTCCCTGAAGCCGCCGTTCTCCCTGATCAGCGGACCGGTCAGCCTTTCCGGGCTGTGGATAAAATCAAAACCGTAACTCCCCCCGACGCAAAGCGTCCCCTGACCGGAAAGCTCATTTCCCGGCACCGCCCGAACAACCCGGTCATCCTTGATCTCCAGGGTAAGGCTGCAGCCGCAGCTGCAGTAAGAGCAGGTTGTTTCGACAGTGCGGGCGGCGGTGCCCCGGTAGGGCGGCTCCCTTTCCAGAAGCGCCCCCGTGGGGCAAAGGGCCACACAGGTACCGCAAAAGGTGCACTCCGAACTTTCCAAAGGCATCTGAAAAAGCGCTGCCGGTTTGGCCTTGAACCCCCTGCCGTAATAGTCGAGCGCTCCCACGACCACCAGCTCCTGGCAGGCCCGGATACAGCGGGCACAGAGGATACATTTACTCATATCCCTGACCAGAAAAGGATTGAGCTCTTCGGTGAGCGCCGGCTGAGGAATCCGGTCCAGTTCGATGAGACCAATGCCCAGCTCGGCAGCCAGCCGGCGCAGCTCACAGCGGTTCCCTTTGTCGCAGACCAGGCAGGAATCAGGATGGCTGGCCAGCATCAGCTGAAGGATCATCCGGCGGTGATCCAGAACCCGCTTTGATTCCGTATTGATGATCATCCCTGGGGCGATCGGCGTGACACATGATGCCAGCAGGGCGCCGTTTACCTCGTTCTCCACCACACAGATCCGGCAGGCTCCGGCTGGATCCAGTGCCGCATGATCGCAGAGTGTGGGTATGGTGATCCCCGATTCCCGGGCCAACTCCAGGATGGTCGATCCCGGATGGCCGCTTACTTCCTGCTGATTGATCGTTATCGTTACCGGTTGCACTTTGGAATCCGCCTTTCACTTTATTTTCTCAAAAGATCACTGGCCGGTGTTCGGGGTGCGGGCAGTGACCATCAACACCGGCCAGATCGGCTCGATCGAGCAACTAACACGCCATTCTGATCGCTTCGAGCAGCTGGGAACTGACACTCTTCTTGGGAATAAAGTCAAAGGCTCCGGCCTGCTTGCTGGCTATGATATTGCCTTCATCATCGTACTGGCTAAGCACCAGGATCTTAACGTCATCATGGGTGCTCGTGATCTGTTTCATCGCCTCGATCCCGTTCATGACCGGCATGGCGATATCCATGAGCACCACATTCGGGAGCAGTTCATGGGTCTTTTCAATGGCATCCTGCCCGTTGACCGCTTCCCCGACAATGAGCATATCTTTCTGCAGATTCACCAGGGCGCAGATCCCCTCCCTGACAACGGCATGATCATCGGCAACCAGTACCCGGATCTTGCGGGTAGCCTTGTCGAGCAGTTTTTCCACAGCCGAAAGGAGAACCGACATCTTCAGGGGTCGGTAAAAGTAGTCGGCAGCATCAAGCCTGAGCCCCTCATCCCTGCGCCAGCCGCCGGCCAGCTGCTCCTCCAGGGGAAGATCGACCACAACAATGGGTATGGTGCCCGTCGCCGGGGTCTCTTTTAACCACTGGTGCAGCTTGAACGCATCACCGCGGGGTCTGATACAGCCCAGAACAACCAGGTGAGGTTTCCTGCTACGCACCAGCTCCTGAGCAGCCATCTTCTCGTTGGCAACGTACACTTCGCTTCCCTTTTTGATCAGCTCCGCCCGCAACCTGACCGTAAACTCCGGCTCCCGATCCACAATGAGAATTCTGGTGGTCATCTGTTTACCCTCCCTTCTCAGATATTTCTGAACCTTCAATTCTATATTATCCCCCTTCCGGCCACGCTGAAAGGGGGATAAACCTGAACCTTGCCCTCGGGTTACCCCAACTTTTCCGGGAGAGCACCTTAAGTTTTCCGCCACCGAATAAAAGAAAACCCCAAAACTAGTAGGGTTTTCCCCTAGGCCTGAAGCAGGATGCCCAGCCTCCCCGTCATCCTGAGCCTCCTCCCCGTCATCCTGAGCCTCCTCCCCGTCATCCTGAGCCTCCTCTCCGTCATCCTGAGCCTCCTTTCCGTCATCCTGAGCCTCCTCCCCGTCATCCTGAACCTCCTTCCCGTCATCCTGAGCGCAGCGAAGGATCCCGCTTTTCATCATAGTCGAGCATGAACATGGGTAAGGCACACTTCACCAGCTGCCGTCCAGACCAAAACGGCCCGTTTGCACAACACGCTGTACAAGAGCGGAGATCCTTCGGGCTATGCCCTCAGGATGACAAATTCAGCCCGTCATCCTGAGCCTCCTCCCCGTTATCCTGAGCGCAGCGAAGGATCCCGCTTTTCATCATAGTCGAGCACGAACATGGGTAAAGCCAGTTCACCAGCTGCCGTCCAGATCGAAGCGGCCCGTTTGCACAACACGCTATACAAGAGCGGAGATCCTTCGGGCTACGCCCTCAGGATGACAAATTCATCCCG
>JAAZPS010000053.1 GCA_012797095.1 Bacillota bacterium
CAGCGAGCGCGGAATGCCGGGGCTCTTGATCACCAGACCGACTTTTGGGGTGATCAGCTCCGGGGGATTGGCCCCGGCCGCCAGCGTGATCCGGTCGTATCTTTTCAGCCCGGCCAGCTCCTGCTGCAGCGCCGCCGCGGGCCGCAGATCGGTCACGATAACCTCGGAGGCACCTTTTTCAGCCAGCAGCGCTGCCGCTGCGGCGCCGCTGCGGGCCAGACCGGCCACAACAACAGACCGGCGACGAATCAGATCGATCAATCCAGATCAGCCCCCTACAGTTGAGATCCCCGGAGCCACCATTCCAGAAGCCCCCCGAGAGCAAAGATGAAGGTCAACCCCCAGAATGCCGTCACCACCCGCCATTCGCTCCACCCTTTCAGCTCGAAATGGTGGTGCAGCGGCGCCATCAGCAGCAGCCGCCGCCCGGTCAGCTGAAAGGAGAGCACCTGCAAGATCACCGAGAGAGCCTCGATCACGTAGATCCCCCCGATGAGCAGCAGCGAAAGTTCCGCCTTGCTCAGAATGGCCGCAGCAGCCAGGGCGCCGCCCAGGGCCAGCGAGCCGACATCGCCCATGAAGATGCGCGCCGGGTGAAGGTTGTAAAGCAAAAAGCCGAAGGTGCCCCCGATCAGGGCGGCACAGAAGAGGGCCAGATCGGGGCGGCCGCTTTCCAGGGCAATATAGAGGAAAGCGAGCAGGGCGATTATCGCCGTCCCCCCGGCCAGCCCGTCGATACCGTCGCTCAGGTTGACCGCATTGGTCGTCGCCAGGATGATCAGAAAGATGAAGAAAGGGTAAAACCAGCCCAGATCGAGCGTCAGATCGCTGAAGGGAAGCGCCACCACGGGGTTGTAGAGCCCGGAGCGGTGCAGCAAGGCAGCAAAGAGCGCCGTGAAAAGAGCCTGCCCGGCAATCTTGTTGCGCGCTTTCAGCCCCAAGGAGCGGCCCTGCCGCATCTTGGCGCGATCGTCGAGCCAGCCGATGAAGCCGTTTCCCAGGGCCAGCAGGGCGGCAAGGCCCACCAGAGGCGTGCCGTGACCGCGGAGCAGCAGGGCTCCCGCCGCGGCGGCCAGAAAAAGGACCCCTCCCGCCGTCGGCGTCCCCGCTTTCTTCAGATGGTGCGCCGGACCGTCCTCCCGGATCTGCTGTCCGAGGCGCTGGCGCTGCCGGATCCGGATAAAGAGCGGTCCGGCAGCCAGGCTGATGATAAAAGCGAGCAATACGGTCGGCCAGATACCCTGCGGCATTATTCCAGCTCCCCCTCCCCGCTCTCGAGCAGCTTTTCAACGATCTTTTCCATCTGCATCCCCCGCGAGCCCTTCACCAGAATGCACCAGCCCGCCTCCGGCGCCGCCCGCCAGACCGCCTCAACAGCGGCATCATGGTTCGGGCAGGCCACGGCCGGCAGCCCCGCAGCGGCCGCGCCGGCGGCGATCTCGGCCCCCAGCGGGCCCACGGTGATGAGGGTGCCGATGCGGCATTCAGCGGCAAAGCGGCCCGCCTCGCGGTGCCGCTCCCGCTCCGCCGGACCCAGCTCGAGCATGTCCCCCAGCACGGCAATTGATCTGGGGCCGGCCAGCTCCTGCAAGACCTCCAGCGCCGCCCTCAGCGAATCGGGATTGGCATTGTAGCTGTCGTCGATGATCCTGATCCCGGCGGCAGTGGTGAGAAGCTGCAGCCGTCCGCCGGTGATCCGGCTTTGCTCCAGACCGGCCCTCATCGTGTCAGGGCCGACCCCGAGCAGATGCCCCACGGTCAGGGCGGCCAGGGCATTGCTCACCAGGTGCCGCCCGGGAAGCGGCAGCGTGAAGCTGCCCTCC
>JAAZPS010000365.1 GCA_012797095.1 Bacillota bacterium
CGGTCGTGCCGGGTGGTGGAATCGCCTTTGGCTCCGCTTTTCACGATATCATGGAGCAGATTGAGCTGGAAAACCCCGCTCCCGGACGGTTGGCCGGGTTGGCTGATCGCACGGCCGGGCACTGGGGGATTGGCGATTCAGGAGAGCTGATCCGGCTGGTACGGGCCACCCTAGAACACCCTCTCATCGCCAGGGCCCGGCAAGCCGGATTGCTCCTGCGGGAGCTGCCGTTCATCTATGAGCTGGATGATCTTCTGGTCGAAGGAATTGTCGACCTCCTTTTTCAGGAAGAGGAGGGGTTGGTGATCGTCGATTACAAGACCGATCTGGGGACGCCGGATGAACTGGAAAGGCGCTGGGCCGGTTACCGTCGCCAGGGTATGGTTTACGCCCTGGCGATGGCCGGGATCACCGGGCTGCCGGTGAAGGAGATCTCCTTCCTTTTTGTCCGTGAAGGGTTGGTGAAGAGCCTGCTCAACCCCGATCCGGCCGCCCTGCGCGAAGCCCTGCGCAAAACATAAACGGCAAAGGTTGTGCATAGATATATGGAAGAGATCAAGCCGGGTGTCTGGATCATCCACGGCGAAAACAGGGGCCGCTTTCCCTTTGCCCATTCGCTCTATCTGAAGGGAGAGCACCGCGCGCTTGTCGATACCGGAGCGGGCCGGGGTCTGCTGCAGCTTGCGGGAAAGGTGGACCGGGTCTATCTGAGCCATTACCATCGCGATCATGTTGCCGCCAACAGCCTTTTTGCCGGAGCATCTTTTTCCATTCACCCGTTGGACGCACCCGGTCTTCTTTCCGTGGAAGGTTTTTACAGGCTGACAGGGCTGCGAGGGATCGGCCAGCCGTACTGGGATACCCTGAATCAGAAGGGGTTCGAGGCGACCTTCGCTGCTGGAAGGCACCGCGAGGGCGACAGGATCGATCTGGGCGGTCTGACGCTGCGGGTTCTTCATACGCCGGGGCATACCCCCGGACACTGTGCTTTCCTGGTGGAGGAATATGGACTTCTCTTTGCCGCCGATATCGATCTTTCCACCTTCGGACCCTGGTACGGCAATGTAAGTTCCGATCCGGAGCAGTTAGAAGAATCGGTGCAGAGGCTGCGCATGCTGAAGGCCCGGGTCGTGGTTACCAGCCACAGCAAACCGGTGACTGCGGATATCGATCGGAAGATGGAAAGATATGCTGCCGTGATCGAGCAGCGCCACGAAATGATCTATGAATTGCTCCGCCGGGGCGCGATGACCCTGGAGCGGCTGATCGACCTGAAACCGATCTACAGGCGCCATCCCGAGCCCGTGTCGGTCTACCGATTTTTCGAAGGGATGATGCTGAAGAAACACCTGACCATTTTGCAGAACCGGGGAGCGGTGGATTATGCCGGGGAGGAGAAGCTCTACCATGCACGTTAAAGGGCTGTGCCCTGAACAATTTCGGTAAAGAAAAGCGGCAACAAGCACCGCCGGGCATCGTCCTGGGAACCCGGATCTCCTCCCGCTGGCAATAGTTAGCTATTGTCAAAAGAGTCGATCTGAATTATAATTAATTTAGTTCGAAAAACCATGGAGCGGGTTGAAAAAGATGAAAGTAAGGGAATATTTAAAAAATAAATTGCGCCAGGGTGCGGTTCATATCACCCTGATCGATCCCTCCCGGCAGCTTCCGGAAGCAGCAGGGCGGCTTGCGCGAACCGCTCAGGAAGTGGGAAGCGATCTGGTCC
>JAAZPS010000054.1 GCA_012797095.1 Bacillota bacterium
ATGACTTAAGCGGTCTTTCCAACGGGTTTGAGATGGACTCTCTGTTTATTCTGGCAGAGCACTACTTTCCCTACAGTGATTCGGTGGTGAAAATGGCGCCGGGAATAACCGATCTCGTGGCGGTCTATCAGGAGAACAGAGGGTTAACCGTCGGGGAACTGCGAGAGAAGCTGCTGGAGCAGCTGGTCCGGATCGAGCTGCCCTTCAGCCTGTTTACCCCGGCTGAGTGCGCCGAGATCGTTATGCTGGAACTGGGGCAGGATGAGGCGGGCCTGGCGCAGCTTTACGAGAAGGCAGAAAAAAGGTTCCGGAAAAGATACGGGCAGAGCTTGAAAGGAAGCCGGAGCAGATGAGTGTATCGCGGTGCAACCGGGCCGGGGTAATCTTCCCGGGTGAAAGGATGTACAGGTTAAGGTAAGGTCATGAAAAAGCGAAGGAAACTTTATCTCAAGCTGGCTGCTCTTCCGGCAATTCTGGTACTGGCCGTGATCTGCTTTTTGAACCTGGGTAATTGCCTGGTGGCGGAGGACGAAGCGGTGCCCGGTGCTGCGGCTATCGTCCTTATGGGTAGCGGCCCGGACCGGATGCTGGGGGCAGTCGAGCTGTACCGGGCCGGGTACCTTCGCGAACTGGTGATGGTGCGAAATCTGATCGGGGGCTACGACCTGGCGGTCAGCCAGGGGGTCAGGATTCCCCATGATACCGATCTGGCCGGGGCGGTGGCGGTGCAGCTGGGCGTGCCTGCCGATATGATCACCGTCCTGCCCGGTGACGCCCGCAGCACCCAGGAGGAAGCGCTCCAGGTGAGGCGCTACCTTCAGGAGAAAGAGGAGATCGAGACGATCATTGTGGTGACCTCGAGATCCCATTCCGGGCGCTCCAAGAGAATCTTTATCAAGGCACTGAGATCCCTGGAGCGGCCGGTGCGGGTTCTCTCCTGCCCGACCGGCTGCGATTCCTTCGATGAAAAGCACTGGTGGCGGGACCGGGAAGATCTGGAGCAGGTCGTCTACGAGTATATCAAGCTGTTCAACTTTTATTTTTGGGAACAATTCAGCCTGTAGCAGCGTAAAGATTACCGGGGTGGTAAATCAGATGGAATCGATCCTAAATTTTATCGATCTGCTCTCGATCGAGCTGACGGTGATATTGACCGCGGCGCTGCCGGTAGTGGAGCTGCGGGGGGCGATCCCGGTGGGGATATCCCTGGGGCTTTCTCCGCTCCATGCTGCCGTGCTCGGGTTTTTGGGGAGCATGATCCCGGTACCGCTGATCCTTTTTGCGATCAGGCCGATCTTCGGCTATCTCCGGCAGACAGGGCCCTTCAGAAAGCTGGTCGGCCGGCTGACGGATAATTCATCGAAGAACAGGGCCAAGATTCAAAGGTACGGGGTCTGGGGGCTGATCTTGCTGGTGGCCATCCCCCTTCCGGGGACGGGGGTCTGGAGCGGCAGCCTGGCAGCGGCGCTGCTGGATATGCGCTTCAAGATGGCCTTCCCGGCCATCCTGGTGGGAAACCTGATCGCCGGGATCCTGATCATGACGGTAAGCGGTGAGCTGTTCAAGCTGGTCTACTGATAGCGGGGTAGCGGTCGGTCGGGCCGTGAGGTCACGGGGCTTTTCCCGGGGGCGGCTCTGCTGCGGGCAACCGGACAGGCCTGGGAAGATATTCGGGGAAAGCTGTGTTGAGCGAGGAAAGGGGGCGGGGTGATGAATATCCTTATAACCGGCGGGGCCGGCTTTATCGGGTCCCACACCTGCGTGGCGCTGCTCGAGGCCGGCCACAGCGTTGTTGTGGCCGACAACCTTTGCAACAGCAGCGCGGCGGCGCTGGAGCGAGTCAGGCAGATCACCGGGAAAGAGCTGCTGTTCTACCAGATCGATGTGACCGCTGCGGCGCTGGTGGAGGGGATCTTCAAGAAGCACCGCTTTGATGGGGTGATTCACTTTGCCGGGCTGAAGGCGGTGGGCGAATCGGTGGAGCAGCCGCTGGAGTACTACTACAACAACACCGTCAGCACGATGGTGCTCGCGGCAGCCTGCCGGAAGTACGGGGTGAAGCGTTTTGTCTTCAGCTCCTCGGCAACGGTTTACGGGGAGAACGAGGTCCCCTTTGTCGAGACAATGGCCTTAAGGCCGGCGGCCAACCCCTACGGCCGGACCAAGGCGATGAGCGAGCAGATCCTGAGCGATGCCGCCCGGGCTGAACCGGGATGGGCAGTGGCGCTGCTGCGCTACTTCAACCCGGTGGGGGCTCATGAGAGCGGGCTTATCGGGGAGGCCCCGACGGGGGTTCCGAACAACCTGATGCCCTATATCACCCAGGTAGCCCGGGGGAAGCTGGCGAAGTTGCGGATATTCGGCGATGACTACCCCACCATAGACGGCACCGGGGTGCGCGATTATATTCATGTCTGCGACCTGGCCGAGGGGCATCTGCGGGCCCTGGAGGGGCTTCGGCCGGGTGTACACAGATATAACCTGGGGACCGGCCGGGGGACGAGTGTATTGCAGCTGGTGAAGGCCTTCGAGAAGGCCAACGGGCTCAAGCTGCCCTGCGAGATCGCGGCCCGCCGCCCCGGTGATATCGCCGAGAGCTATGCCGATGTGAGCAAGGCGGAAAGAGAGCTGGGCTGGAAGGCCCGGCGGGATCTGGTGCAGATGTGCCGGGATGCCTGGCGCTTTGAGCAGGGTGCCGAAATATAGGGGTGGCGGTGCGAGCAGATCTTCCTTTTACGCTAGCAGATGCTTGCAGTGCTGAGAATGGGCGGATCAAGCATAATTCCGTGAGCCTTCTTGTTGCTAAACTACGATCACGTTGGGTTTACTCTGGATAAAACTTCGGCGGCAACGATAATAGCATGGGGGTGCCTGAAAGATGAAGATACGCAAAGCGGTAATCCCGGCGGCGGGATTGGGAACAAGGTTTTTGCCGGCGACAAAGGCCCAGCCTAAAGAGATGCTGCCGGTGGTGGATAAACCGACCCTGCAGTACATCATCGAAGAGGTGGTCGGGTCGGGGATCACAGAGATCCTGATCAT
>JAAZPS010000366.1 GCA_012797095.1 Bacillota bacterium
GCAACATTGACGGCCTGGAATAAAAAGGTCCAGAAATTAAAACTCAAAGCCTCCAACATGGCTGCCACAACGTCACCCCCTCGATTTTTTCATAGATCGGGGCGGATAAACAAAGATGCGGATTTATCCGCCCGCGCAACTTAACCAATTTTAGTCCAAAGAAGGATGGCGATCACAAAGGAGAAGAGGGTCAACGCTTCAATAAAGGCCAGAGCCAAAATCAGGGTGGTCCGGATATCTCCGGCCGCTTCAGGCTGCCGGGCAATACCCTCCATGGCCGCTCCCGAAGCCATTCCCTGACCAATAGCGGAGCCAAAAGCAGCCAGTGCTACGGCCAAAGCCGCCCCCAAATAAGCCAATCCTGACATCATACCTACCTCCTAAAACTTTTTTTTAATGTCCCTGAACAAGGCTGGATATATAGATCGCGGTCAACAAGGAAAAAACCAGGGCTTGAATGAGGCCCATGATTACCCCCAACAACTGCACCGGGACAGGCACAATCAAGGGGATCATCATAAACAGCACCGCAACTACCGTTTTTTCACCGAACATATTTGCAAATAGACGGAGAGAAAGTGATACCGGTTTAACCAGCTCTTCGATGAGATTCAGGGGAAAGAGCAGCGGGTTTGGCTGAAAGAAGTGCTTGATATACCCCCACAGCCCCTGCTTCTTGATCCCGATGATCTCAACCAAAAGAATCGTCACCACGGCAAACCCAACTGTGGTGGAAAGATCGGTAGTCGGCGGCCTCATCCCCGGAATCACCCAGGCCAAGTTCAAAAACAGAATAAAGATAAAGAGAGTGCCCACCAGTGGAAGAAACTTCTTTCCTTCTTTACCCATATTGTCCTCCAGGATCTCGCCAAAAAAATCGGCCACAAACTCCAGGAGATGCTGCCCACCCCGGGGAACAGTGCTTAAATTCCTGGCAAGAAAATAAGCCAGGGGCAGAAGGATGGCCATGATCACCCAGGTGTTGACCACGGTAGAGTATACCGGAATCGAGCCCAGATGAAACACAACCGACGGCTGAACATGCTCCAATACCCCCTGCAAAGCTTCAAAACCCAATTAAGCTGTTCCTCCTTTCCTTAAAATGATGAAAAAAGCCCGACCCATATATGTCATAACCTGAAGAAGCAATCCGGTTAGAACACCAAATAGAAAAACCTCTCCCCCCAGTATGGACAGGCCCAAAAGGGTAAAGAGGATCAACATCCTGATCAATGAGCGGGTCAGCAGCCTCGCGGTAGCTTTGCGGGGGGAAACACCATCATGATTGATCACCGCGATCATCTGCCAGCGGTAAAGCAGCCAGGCCAAAGAGGCAGCCAGAGCTACACCGAGTGCATAGAGCCAGTGACCGAGAAACAGGGCCACCATGATGATTGCTGCTCCCAGTATTAGCATTACTTTTTCGGTGATATCTTTGCTATTTTTGCTGCCGCCTACCATCTTTTCCTAGTTCTACTTTCCCTTCTCAGATTCTTCGGCAAATATCCCTGTTGTACTGTTCTACCACTTTTCCTTATTTCCTTCTCCATATTGACTATTTTCGTTAATTCCTTCATGTTGTTTATTTTCTTCTAGTTTTTTCTCTTTATTTACTTCATTCAATTTAGATAATTCGCTCCATAAGTTATAAAATCCTGCCCCTACCCCCAAAAAAGTCCCCAGCAATAAAAAAGCCGGGGATGTGCCCAGGCGCCGGTCAAGCCAGTGCCCACCGTAAACCCCCAGCAGCAGGATCAGAACCATCGATATCCCGAAGGAAAAAGCCAGGTTCAGGTAGCGAACCTGTTTAAGCAATCTCTTTTTGCGGGTCATTTCAGCATCCCCCTTGTTGTCACTGCGTCCGGAGGCCCCGGTGAAACGATCAGGAGCAGACCCGCAGCAACACCACTGCCTGAGAGGCGATCGCTTCACCCCGTCCGCAGGGGCCCACCCCTTCGGTGGTGGTTGCTTTTACCGAGAGGGTGCTGCCGGGAAGAAGCAATGTCGAGGCAATATTTTCTTTCATTGTTTCGATAAAAGGACTTAGAAAAGGTGCTTCCGCAATAATGACCATATCGGCATTGACGACCATATAATTACTTTCAGCGATCATCTTTCCAACTTCCGATAACAGCTTCAGGCTGGAGATATCCTTGAATCGGCTTTCTCCGGGGGGGAAATGGGATCCAATATCACGCAACCCGGCAGCCCCCAGCAGGGCATCCATCAGTGCATGGAGCAACACATCGGCATCGGAATGACCCCGAAGGGAACGATGAAAGGGAATCTTCACGCCGCCGAGGATGAGCGGCCCACCATCCTCGAGGCGGTGCAGGTCGAAACCGGTCCCTACTCGAAACAGCTTTACCGCCCCCTTTTCAGGATTACCTCGGCAAAAAGAAGATCAAGCGGATCGGTGATCTTGATATTGGCTCCATCACCGGGGACGGTACAGATAGCTTCACCGAACAGCTCCAGCAGGTAGGAATCATCGGTGGCTTCCACACCGAGCAGGCGCGCTTTCCGGTAAGCTTCGATGATCAGGTCACGGTGGAATATCTGGGGAGTTTGCACCCGGCCGACCCTCTCCCGGGGGATGGTCCGGTTGATCATGCCGTCAGCAGAAAGTTCCTTCAGGGTATCGGTAACCGGAATCACCGGTACAGCACCGCCGCAGCGGGCGGCCGCCTCGAGCACAGCTTCAAAAAGCTCAACACTGACAAAAGGGCGCACCCCATCGTGGATGCAGACCATCTCCGCCTTCCGGGAGAGTATCCGAAGGCCCTGCTCGATGGAATCCTGACGCCGTTTACCGCCCTCGACAAAGCTGATCTTTTCGGAAGTCCAGAAAGATTCGATCATCTTGCGGGCCGGTTCGAGCTCCCCCTCCGGAACGATGACCGCAATCTGGTTCACCGCCTCGTGCTTTACAAACACTTCCAGGGTGCGGGCGAGAATGGGCACACCGTCCAGCAGGAGGAATTGCTTCTTGATCTTGCCGCCCAGGCGCTGCCCCCGCCCGGAAGCAGCGATGAGAACAGCTACTTTCATTGTTATTTAACCCCGCTCACTCTTTCGACAGCACTTTTCGGCTTGGCAAAGATCATCCGGCCGGCCGCAGTCTGAAGGACACTGGTTACCAGCACCTCGATGGTTTCCCCGATATGCCGTTTACCGCCCTCGACCACGATCATGGTCCCGTCATCCAGATAAGCGACACCCTGCCCGACCTCTTTACCGTCTTTGATGATCTGGGCGGTCATCTCCTCACCTGGCAGAACCACCGGTTTCACTGCATTGGCCAGTTCATTGATATTCAACACGGTGATTCCCTGGAGCTCGCAAACCTTGTTCAGGTTGAAGTCATTGGTGATGATCTTCCCGTTCAACACCTTGGAAAGGCGAACCAGCTTGCTGTCAACTTCGCTGAGCTCTTCAAAATCGCCCTCGTAGATCTGCACGGGGATATCCATCTCTTTCTGAATCTTGTTAAGAATATCGAGGCCGCGACGGCCCCGGTTACGCTTGAGCAGATCGGGAGAATCGGCAATATGCTGCAGCTCTTCGAGGACAAAACCGGCCACGACAATGATCCCTTCCAGAAAACCGGTCTTGCAGATATCCACAATACGGCCGTCAATGATAGCACTGGTGTCAAGAATCTTGAAGGTCTCGTTGTCTGCAGCCTGGACGGCCCGCGTGTTACGGCTGAAGAACGAAGTAAGAAAAGAAAATTCCTCCTTGCGCCCCAGGATGAAGCGCACTCCGAAAAATACCAGTCCCAGGGTGATCAGCGGGGCGATGTACGCGCCAAGATGGGGGATTTTGTAGATCGGATAGCTGATCAAAAGACCGAGCAGCAAGGTGATGATCATCCCGATCACTATCAGAATGATATCCTGGGTCGGCACACTTTTTAACCTATCCTCGCACCACTCCAGAAAACGCCGGCAGGAATCGGCGACTGCGGGAGTTATTAAGTAAAAAAGAAGGCCAAAGAGACCGCCGCCTGCTGCCGTGTAACCCCAGGGCGTGGAAAAGGTAAGCCCGGGGCTGCCGATCACCGTGATCAAACCGGGCACCGCATGATAGAATAGGGCGGCGCCGGTAACAATCCCGATCAGCGTCCCGACAATCCGTAAGGCTTTGCGAAGCATCTTTTCACCTCCCCATGAAAAGGTTAATCTGGTTTAAGCCGATGATGATCCATCTGTCATCATCATAACTTATAGTTTTGACTAGGATCAAGCCGGATTATACATTACCTGTTATATTTTATCTGAAGAGGTCCTGATTGGCGGGCCGGTGGGTTATTCGGGATAGCTGTCAAAGATACTATCCAGGGCATTGATGATCTCGGACTGATCAATACCCTGAACCAGAAGCAGCTCGCTGACCATGATCTGTTTTGAGTTTTCAAGCATCTTCCGCTCACCGGTGGAAAGCCCTTTCTGACGATCGCGGCGGGTAAGGTTGCGCACCACTTCGGCGACTTCGAGAATATCACCGCTTTTTATTTTTTCCAGATGATAGCGGTAACGGCGGTTCCAGTTCGAGGACATTTCACCGTTGGGATTGCGGAGCACTTCAAAGACTTCTTCAACCTTGCCTTTGTCGATCACCTCACGCAGCCCCACACGAAGAATGCTGTCTATGGGTATCATCACTTTCATCTCTCCGACAGGAAGTTTCATCACGTAGTATTTTTTGCGGTCGCCGAGGATCTCCTTCTCTTCGATCGCCTCGATAACCCCGGCGCCGTGCATGGGGTAAACTACCCTGTCTCCAATTTTAAACACACCATCAGCCTCCTCGCACTCCTTTACATATAGTAGCACAGCAGCCCCGCAGTGTCAAACATGTGAAGACCGTAACAAGCATGAGCTGGCTGCAGCCAGCTCATGCTCTCCGTCAAACTGCCGCCCGTTCCGCTCCCGTCAACCCGATAAAAATAATATTCGACCGATAAAGAGGGTTTTTTTGAATTAATGTTGAATAAAGGTACCTTTAATATTAGCGTTCTTTGTTGAGAGCATGCCATTTTTTACGATCTCAACCCAAAAGGACGGGATCAATACCAGAGCAAGGGGGGATCACGGCACGCGGTGGATGAAGATTTGACCTTTGGGTGTTTTCAAAGAGAAGAACAGAAAGTAAATAAAAGGGGGATCTATTAGTGACTAATAGAAAGAGAAAATGGGTCATCGGTACGGCGATATTTCTTGGCCTGGCTCTGCTGATGGCGATCACCGGGTGTGCGCCCGAGGATGAGAATGTGCTGAAGATCGGCATGGTCGGGCC
>JAAZPS010000367.1 GCA_012797095.1 Bacillota bacterium
TAATCCTGCCCGGAGATGAAACTTTTCAGTGAAGCGAGGGTCTCCCGATCAACGCTTTCACGCAGAAGTTCGAGGAAATGAAGCGATTTGGACAAACAGTTGCCGATAACCTGCTCCAGATAAGCGCGGGGGTCAAGTCTGCTCACTTCCTGTAAAAGAAGAAGCCGTTCCCGTTCCGGAAGCCTCTTGTCGATCAAAGGAACAAGCTTCTGTCTCAGGGGACTTTCTCCAAGAAGATAGATCACCGGCAGCCGTGCCCTTAAATACGGCTGTTTCTCCCGAAGGCAGCCATAAAATTCATCCAATTCGCGCCTGATCTGCAAACCGATCCCCAGATAGAGCCCGTAAAAGGAAAGCGCTTCGTTCTGCCAGGTTTCAAGCCCAGCGTACCAGGCTCCAAGGGTGCAGGACAGAGCGTAGATCGAGGCCATGCCGTCGCAGATCTTCTGCAGATAATCCTTGCACTGTCCCGGTAACACGGACGAGCCCCCGGGCAGCTCGATGGAGCAATCGACAAAACGGGTGATCACCTCCGACATCCCCTGAATAACAGGAGGCTGGTTGCCCGCCAGGGTCAGGGCCAGACCGAAGTAGAAATCACCGCAAAGGATCTCTTCCTTGATCGAGCTTTCACCCTGCTCAACGATCCCCTGGTGCGTTTTCAGCGCCAGGTGAAGGGCCTCCAGGGAGGCACCAACGCGGCACGGCTGCAGGGACTCAACCTGCCGCAGCGATGCGATCAGCAGAAAGAGGGCCGGGCAGTGCCGCTCACCTTTTTCCGCTATGGCGATAAGCCGCTCACGCAGGGCCGCCGGAGCCCTGGAAGCGTTCTTCCAGAGGATCTGCTCCACCTCCTGCAGCGGTTTTTCCCCTGGCAGATCTACTTTTTGCTCGCAGCCGCCCTGCTCCTCCAGCCGCGATTTTAGCGGGATGATCTTCTTTTCCACTTCATAACCCCTTAAGTTGACTTGGGGTTATTATGCAACAGATGGGCCCTTTTAATACCATCCAGCTGGCGGGCATAAAAGCGGCAGACCGGTTCCCCTTCCTGAACCGGCTTCCAGTCTCAGAAGGGTTCGCCCTCGATCAGCTCTACAACATCGCCTTTTTCGACCCATCCTCCCCTGATCACCCGGCCGAACAGACCCCGTTCCGCCAGCAAGCTGAAACCTTTGTACGAATAGCGGTGCCCATCGGCAAGATTTTTGCCGATGGCGGTGATCCTGATGACCGCCTCGCCGGCTCTGAGCAGAGCACCCCTTTCAATACCGCTTTCGGGTAAACCGCTGACCAGCAGATTCTCGGCAAAGCAGCCCGGATCCGGTCGCTGGCCCAATTTCTCGATCACAGGCTCAAGGAACTGCTCCAGCAGTATGCTAACCTGCCTCTCTCCGGGACCGGCGTGGGCATCCTCCCGCAGACCGTAGTTTTCTTCCAGATAGCCACTGCCCTGATCTCGCTTGGAGACCCCGCGTTCAGCGGAAGAACAGACTGCGCTGATACGTCCGGAAACCATTATTCGACCCCCTTCTCTGATTCGACAGTACAGCAGAAGACGGCAGGCTCAAAGGATCCCTTCAAGCCGGTACCGTCTTCATTTTTACGGCACCCCGGAATACCCGTTCAAGAAAACTATTCTTCAACTTCCGGAGCATCGATCTTTTCCAACCTTTCTTCAATCATCTGAATCTGCGCTTTCATATATTCAGCCTGTTGTTGAAGAAAGATCTTCTCATCAGCCACATTCTCACGGTCGAACCAGGGATGCGGGAAGCCGTAACCCCGGGCCCTGCGTCCATAATATGGACGACCGTAACCGGGCCCCATTCCCCGGTACCCCGGGCAATAGCCGAAACCTCTTCCGCTCAGCGGGCCCCGACCCATCGGGCCGGTACCATCTCCACCCGGCATTTAACGATCCCTCCTTCCGTTAAAATATCATAAAAGCTTGCACACTACCACCACCGCCGGCCGCGGCCTCTGCCCATTCCGAGGCCGAAGCCCAAACCTATCCGTCCGCGCGGCCGTACTCTCCGGCGGCCGGCTTGCGGCAAGATCCCCCCTGCTCTGGGCTGAGGCTGCGCACAGTAACCGCGGCCCCGTCCGCTCATCGGTCCGCCGCCTTCAGGGCCGGAACCGTCAAAACCAGGCATCGCAATACCCCCTTACAGACACTTATTGTTAGGCATGCCTAACTTCCTCTAGCTATACTTTACTGCAATCCGGAGCCGCTGTCAAATAATATTTATGATCCGTGTTGTTGGGGGGAGATTGCAAGTTTAATTGCCCACCATATTCTCCCAGTAAGAGCTGCCTCCTAAACATCGCTGACTGTTCTGCTGCCTATGAAGGCTTCCTTGGAAGATTAGAATGAGATGGTTTACGGCCGA
>JAAZPS010000368.1 GCA_012797095.1 Bacillota bacterium
GCGCCCATGCTGTTGGGAATGAGGTGGCGCAGCAGGATCCGCGTCCGGGGAGCCCCGATGGTATGTGCGGCCATCACGAATTCCTGCTCCTTCAGCGTCAGGATCTGCCCGCGCACGATCCGGGCCATATCCAGCCAGTAGACCAGCGCCAGAGCGATATACATGGAGATCAGCCCGGCGTTTTCCGGCAGGATCTCTTTCAGATAGACCATCATCATGATCACCCAGAGCAGAAAGGGGATGCTGTACATGATATCAACGATACGCATCATCACATTATCAACCCAGCCGCCGGCAAAACCGGAAACTCCCCCGTAGAAGACCCCGAGCAAAGCGACCATGGCGGCGACAAAGCCGATGGAGAGGGAGATCCGGGCACCGTGCAGCACCCTGGTGTAAAGATCGCGTCCCAGACCGTCGGTGCCGAACCAGTGCTCCGCGCTGGGTCCCTGATATTTTCTGGAAAAATCCTGCTCGGAATAGCTGTACGGTGAAAAGATGGGGCCGAAGATCGCCAGCAGCAGGATCAGGACGATCAGCGCCAGGCTGCCCATGGCTACCCGGTTCTGCTTCAACCTGCGCCAGGCGTCCTGCCAGTAAGTTGTGCTCGGCCGGACCAGTTCGACCTGAAGCTCTTTCTTTTTCAGCGGTTTGAACAGATCGGTTGGAAGAGCCATCTCAGGTCTGCTCCTTTCTGACGCCCAGCTGGATGCGCGGATCGAGCAGCGGGTAGAACAGGTCCACCAGCAGGTTGGCGCATATGAGCAGGACACAATAGAATATGGTTACCCCGAGGATGACGGTGTAGTCGCGGTTGTAGATGCTGATCACGAAATGCTTCCCCAGGCCGGGGACGGCAAAGATATTCTCCACGATGAAGCTGCCGGTTAAAACCTGCGCCACCAGCGGGCCCAGGTAGGTCACCACGGGAATGATCGCATTCTTGATCCCGTGCACCCAAAGGATCCGCAGCCGGGATAACCCCTTGGCCACGGCGGTTTTCATATAGTCCTGGCCCAGCACCTCGAGCATGCTCGAGCGGGTCAGCCGGGCAATAAAGGCCATCGGCAGCCCCGCCAGGGCGATCGCCGGCATGATCACATGTTTGGGGGAGCCCCACATCGACGAGGGCAGCAGCCCCCAGCGGTACGAGAGGTAGTACATCAACAGGGTTCCGATAACGAAACTGGGCATGGCAACGCCGATGGTGCTGAAAAACATGACCAGGTGGTCGGGAAACTTGTTCTGATACAGCGCTGCCAGGATTCCGGCGGGTATGCCCAGCAGCAGCGCGATGAGGATGGCGGCGCTGCCCAGCTCCACGGAGACCGGGAAACGTTCCCTGATGATATCGTTGACTGTCTGGCCGCGGTACTTGTACGAGGGTCCCAGATCACCCTTGGACAGATGGGAAAGGTAATCAAGATATTGAAGGTGGAGCGGCTGATCGAGTTTGTAGCGGGCCTCGATATTTTTTTTGACCGCCTCCGGAAGGGCTTTTTCCCGCTGAAAGGGGCCGCCGGGGATGGCATGCATGAATAGAAAGGTAACCGTAACCACGACAAATAAGGCCAAGATTGCATATAATACTCGCTGGATCAGATATTTCATCATATCCTGCTGCGCCCCCTTTGGTAAAACAGGGGACGGACCGCATCTCCGGTGGAAGCAATGGCACCGGCCGGAACCGCAGGTCCGTTCCCCTGATTGAAGAGGTAAACCGCGATCTAACCGTGACGGGCTATACCTCTTGCTGCTTGCTGGTACTCAAGGAACCTGCCGCTACTTCTCCAGGTAGGCTGTTTTGAAATCAAGCCCACCGGTGGTCAGGTAGAGATAGCCTTTCAGCTTCTTGTTCACCATCATCGGGCTGGTGTAATAGTAAACCGGCATGATCGGCATATCTCTCATCAGGATCTCTTCCTGTTCGTGCATCAACGGTAGCCGATCCTTGGGATCGCCGAGACGCGCGAGCTGGTCGATGAGGCTGTCGTACCGGGTATCGCCCCAGAAGGTGTTGTTGTTGCCGCCGCCGGTTTTCCAGATGCTCAGGAAAGTATTCGGCTCGACATAGTCCCCGATCCAGCCGGCCCGGGCCACATCAAAGTCGCCCTCGTCACGGGTGGTCAGGTAGGTGCCCCACTCCTGGTTGGTCAGGGTAACCCCGGTGATTCCCAGATTTGTTTTCCACATCTCCATGATCGCTTCGGCGATGATCTTGTGCATATCATGGGTGTTGTAGAGA
>JAAZPS010000369.1 GCA_012797095.1 Bacillota bacterium
GCCGTCAACTTTAATTTTCACCTGGACATAGTAGACATCTTTGCCTACAGGCCCAGGCCCAGTCGCCCCTGGAGTGGTAAAGAAGTCACGCCAGCCAGGTCCCGAGGGGATCGTGGCTATAGTAACAGTCTCCCCTGGTCCTAGCTCCTTTGGTCCGTCAAATGCAAGCCAGGCGGGGTCCAAAACTTCCCAATCATAATATACCCCAGATACCCCAGCATCAGGAATCGAGACTTTTGCCTCGGTGGGGGGCTCGATGGTTACATCGCTTCCTGAGTTATTTTTCAACTGCAGTACCATGGGGTGCCCCTGCAAATTCACCTGCTCAGGAGTCTCTAAAGTAACCGGAACTACAGCAAGAGCCGACCCGGAAAACAACACAGCCACCAGAACAACTACACATAACATTGATAGCATTTTTAATTTTTTCATATCAGACTCCTTTCCGAAGGTTAATCTCAAACTTGCGGATTAGGACTGCTAATGGACATGCCACCTTTGGCATCATCAGCTACTGTCCCAGCCCTACAAAGTTTTACTCCCCTTCACAATTATAGCAACATTCTTTTATGGATGTCAATCATACATTATCCATAACTACTTTGAGTTGGCTAGTTACATTATACGGGAATCAGGAGCGGGCACCCGGCTTAAACGAAAACACCCGTCCGTGAGACCTCCCCGGGTAAGAGCGCAGTCTTTCCTTCCATTTACTTGCCACATCTACACCGCGGACTTCCGGATAGTTTGGGGCCTTCAGTTTGTGTGGCAACCTTACCCAGTCCGCATCTGCCTGATGTGCTTCCTGTCCGTCAGGCCGGAAGTTTGCCGCCGGCTTCCTTCAGATTCCACCTCGCGGTGGACACCCTTACCCTTGGCTATGTGCTTGGCACGATCAACCCGCACTCGGGACTCGCACCCGTTAGATTGCACCCATGCCGGACGCACACAGAGAGCTGCCCGGGGATGTCCCGGGCAGCCAGAATATCGATCCTTTGGTCTTTAATTTAGGGCAGCCCCAGCTTGCTGCGCTTGCCGTTGATATGCTCCATGATCAGGGAGGCCGCTTTCAGCGGATCGCCCTCCACGGCAAAGGCGGCTCCGATAACATCGTTGGCCCCTGCGGTTAAGAGAGCAGCCACGTTCTCGCTGCCCAGCACCGGCGGAACTGTGCCCAGCACGGTGTAGATACCCGAGCCGATGACATAGGTGCCGATGCTGACCGCTTTTTCGGACATCCATTCCGGAGCGGCTCCGGCGAGGGGCAGGTCGCTGATATCGACCCCCAGGGCATTGGCCACCGCCGCCGCCACCACGAGGATCCGACTGATATCGACGCAGGAACCCATATGCAGCACCGGCGGTATTTTGAGGGCCTCGCAGACAGAGCGCAAGCCGGGACCGGCCTTCGCCGCGGCCTCCGGCAGCAGCAGGCCGCGCTTGGCGCTGGCAATAGCGGTGCAGCCTGTCTCCACCACCAGAACGTCGTTTTTGATCAGCTCTTCGGTCAGAGCAATATGGCCGTAATCGTGGGTGATCTTGGGGTTGTTGCAGCCGACAATGCCGACAATACCCTTGATCGCCCCTTCTTTGATCGCCTCCAGCAGCGGATCGAGAGAGCCGCCGAGGGCGGAAAGGATCGCCTCAACGCTGAACCCGGCGACGAATTCCATCTTCTCCCGGGGGATAAAGACCCGGTCCGGATTGCGGTTCGGGTAATTCTCCACCGCCATCCTGACGATCTCCTTGGCGATCTTCAGGGCGCTCTTCTCCTCAAAGGGAACGTGCTTCGCTCCGGGGAATTTCGCCTTGGGCGAGGTGGAGATAATCTCGGTGTGGTAACAGTCGGCCAGCCCGGTGAGCGATGGCATGATACACTGCACATCGACGATCATCGCCTCCACCGCCCCGGTGATTATGGCCAGCTCCTGCTGCAGGAAATTGCCGGCCACCGGAACGCCGTGTCTCATCAACAGCTCATTGCCGGTACAGCACATGCCGCTGATACTGATCCCCTGCGCCCCCTGCGCCCTGGCCAGCTCCAGCAGCTCGGGATCGCGGGCCGCCTCCACAATCATCTCCGAGAGGGTGGGCTCGTGCCCGTGAACGATGATATTGACCTGATCCTCTTTTAAGACCCCCAGATTGCTGACCCCTTCAACCGGCTGGGGTGTGCCGAAGAGAACATCGGAGAGCTCCGTTGCCCACATGGAGCCTCCCCAACCGTCGGAGAGAGCTGTGCGCAAGCCGTGCAGAATCAGGTTCACATAGTCGTTGTCCACCCCGATATGGGTGCGGTGCATCACTTCGACGATCTCCCGGTCGATGCCCCGCGGGGTCAGGCCGAACTTGCTCCAGACATTTCTTCTCGCTTCCGGGGCCCGGTTCAGAAAAGCCAGGGTCCCCTTGCTCATCCCAAACTCATCCAGCGCTGCCGAGGCAACGTCGGCGGCAATCTCCTCATCCGAACGCCCGGCGACCTCGATCGCCAGCTCGGCAGCAAGAACCAGCAGTTTGTCCCGGTCTTTAATCCGGTAATCCGGCGCCTCTCCCGTGGCCGCATGAAGCAGCGCTTCAACGATATCGCGGCCGTGGTCGGAGTGAGCCGCCGCCCCGGCGGCGATAGCCCGCAACAGGTTCCGGGCGACAATGGTATCGGCACCGGCACCGCAAACCCCCCGCTGCGGCTCACCGCCGAAGGGATCGATCCGGCAGGGGCCCATGTTGCAATTGCGGCAGCATACGCCGAGCAGCCCAAAACCGCATTGCGGATCCTGCTTGTCGTGGCGATCCCAGGCTGTCTCGAGGCCTTCCTTTTCGGCGTGCTCCAGCATCACCAGGGTCGCCGGATCTATACTTCTCTGATTCCGCTTTTCCTGATCCATTTTTCTCCTTCCTTTCTTAACTTTTTTGTCTATATTTCAAATTTGCGCGATCTGCTCCTGAAAGCAGATCCCCTCTCCGGGGTCTCCCCGTGGAGAGGTCGTCAAAGGATATATTTTGTTTCCGGCAGCGCTGCTGCCGCAGCGGTGATCTTCAGACGGCGGCAGCGGGAGCAGAGCGGCTCTTCGGCCGCAGCCCCGCCCTCTTCCCCCTCCGCGGCGCGGAGATGAGCATAGAGTCTCGCCGGAGCGAGGGCCTCACCGCACTCACCGCAGAAAATCTGCTCCAGGTCGCTGTGCCAGGGAGCGATGAGCAGGCGTCCGTTTTCCTGATCCACCTTGATCGCCCCGGTGGGGCAGACATATGCACAGGCGGTACAGCCGAGGCAGAGCTCGCTTTCCCGATCAAAAGGCGTGCTCACCCGGCGTTCCACGCCGCGATAGACAAAGCTGATCACATTTTTGCCGATCACCTCGCGGCAGACCCGCACGCAACACCCGCAGAGGATGCATTCCTCCTCTCCGTCTCCGATGAGCAGCAGCTCCTGCGTATCGACACTCCATTGCCGGGCCAGCTCCTGCAACACCGCCACCCCGGGGCAGCGGGCCAGCAGCAGCTTCAGGCTCATTTTGCGCGCCTCCCAGACAGAAGCAGTCCCGGTTTCCACAACGAGCTCGCTCTGCTCCAGCGGATAATTACAGGCAGCGACAATCGATTTTCGCCCGCCGTCGTTCAACTCCACCAGGCAGAGGCGGCAGGCCCCGAACGGTTCCAGAGCGTCATGATGGCACAGTGTCGGAATTTCAATACCGAGGCTTCGCGCCGCAGCGAGGATGGTCGTGCCCGCCGGCATCTCCACTGTTTGTCCGTCTATTTCAACTTGAATCATTCGCCTTCACCTCACTGTTATTGCACCACAATGGCGTCGAAGCGGCAGACATCGCGGCAGACACCGCAGCGGATGCAGAGCTCCGGATCGAGCCGGGGCACCACTTTTTTCGGTCCGCTGATCGCCCCGGTGGGACAGTGCCGGTTGCACCGGCCGCA
>JAAZPS010000370.1 GCA_012797095.1 Bacillota bacterium
CACAGCCGATCCTAACCGCCGTGATTTCAGCAGCCGCTTCAAGGTGCCGAGAGTGATCGGATTGGCTGGTATTTCAGCCGATATCCATCTAATTGTCAAGGAACGAAGTGAATATTTGTTATAAATCAACTAGCGTATTTTCGTGTAGAAGGGTATTGAATATCTATTGTAACCCTGAAAGAAGATCCTTCGGGCTACGCCCTGAGCACCCCTGTCATCCTGAGCGTAGCGAAGGATCTCCGCATTGGCCTAGCGTTTTTCTTACTGCACCGCGTTTACTCCCTGCACCAACGTGGACAACTCCAAGATCAGCCTTACCGGTACGCCACGTTGTAACTCTGAAAAAAGATCCCTCGGGCTGCGCCCTCAGGATGACACAGAGTGGAGATAAACCCAGCAAAAACGAAAACCGGCGAAGCCGTAAAAACGGCCGCGCCGGTTTTATTACCCGGTACTATCCTGCCGGAGGGAAGCATGAGCTTATTTCGGCTCTTCTTCCTCGTCATCCTCTTCCAGAAGATCGCTGAAGTCTTCATCGTCCCAGGCTTCATCATCGATCATGATGATCTCGCTGCACCGGGGACAGGTCACCTTGATCGAGCCCTCTCCTTGCAGAAGATCATCGCTGATCTCGACCAGTTCCCGGCAGTTGGGACATTCCACGGTAAAGCTGTCCTCGTAAAAAAGGTCATCGGTGTCGTCGTCATCGTCATCGTAAAAATCATCTTCCAACTCGGCCAGATCCTCATCGAGAGCTTCGGTGAATTCGAACAGCTCCTCATAATCGTCTTTCAACTGCTCCATCTCCACGGCAAAATCGTCCAGCAAATCTACCATACGCAGCAGCAACTTCCCCTCTTTGCTCTCCTCGTCAAGCGCCAGCCCTTCAGCCAACCCTTTCAAGTAGGATACCCTGGCCATTAAATCTTCCGCCATGATCGCGCCTCCTTTCAGCTGACAACCCTATTATTCTTCTAGACACGCTCAATATATGCACCGTTGCGGGTATCAATCCGTAAAACATCCCCCACACTGATAAAAAGCGGCACCTGCACGGTCAGTCCCGTTTCCACCACCGCCGGTTTGTTCCCCCCCGCGGCAGTGTCACCTTTGAACCCGGGTTCGGTCTCCACGACGGTCAGCTCCACGGTTACGGGCAGCTCTACCCCGATCACCGCTTCTGCATGGGTCACCACCGTCAAGGTGTCGTTCTCTTTGAGATATTTTACCGCCCCCTCCATCTGTTTTTCTGAAAGAGTAATCTGCTCATAGGTGGTCAGATCCATCAAGCAAAACTCTTCACCGCTGCGGTAGAGGTAAGACATTTCCTTTCGCTCCAGATGGGCGCGCTTGACCTTCTCGCCAGCCCGGAAGGTCTTTTCGGTGACAGCACCGCTGTTCAGGTTCCTTATCTTTGAGCGGACAAAGGCCGCTCCCTTACCCGGCTTCACATGCTGAAATTCAACCACCTCGTAAAGATGGCCCTCCAGCTCAAAGGTCAGCCCGGTATGAAAATCGTTGGTCGAGATCATATTATATTATCCGCCCCCTCTCTGTTTTAAATAATGATCAGCTCGCGGGAACAACGCGTCAGCGATTCGGCGCCTTCGGCGGTGAGCAAGACCATATCCTCGATCCGGACCCCGCCCTCGCCGGGAAGATAGATTCCCGGTTCGATGGTGACGACCATCCCCGGAAGAAGTGTCTCCTCGCCGCGTGGCGAAAGGACCGGCCGCTCATGGACCTCCAGCCCCACGCCGTGGCCCAGCCCGTGGCCGAAGTGCTCCCCGTAACCCGCCTCCTCGATGAGGCTGCGGGCGAGGGCATCGGCCTCGCTCCCGCTCATCCCGGGCCGGATCCTTTCCCGGGCCTTCTCCTGGGCCTGCCGGACAATCTCGTAGATCTCGCGAGCCCGGGCACCCGGCTCGCCAAGAGCAAAGGTCCGCGTCATATCGGTGGCATAGTCATCGAAGGTGCCCGTAAAATCGACAGTGACCAGCTCTCCGGAGTTCAGCGGCTTGTTCGAGGCGATCCCGTGCGG
>JAAZPS010000371.1 GCA_012797095.1 Bacillota bacterium
CCGTTTCGTAAGTGCACACCCCCTGCATGGGTTGGACCAAGCGTTGAGGATTGTTGAGGCAGCACTTCTTGTATTTCTTGCCGCTACCGCAGGGGCAGGGTTCGTTTCTACCGATTTTTCTCATAGTAACCACTCCTTTACGCTCGGCCAAACTCGAAAGGGCGGCGATCAGTAGTGTCCGAAGATGGCAGAGTCAAGTTTACACCTGAGCTCCTCCGGACTCTGTTTTCTTTCGCGCTGGCTTCCGGCCCAGAGCTTCATCGCTTCGTGTTCAGGATCGGTGCTGTCGGCCATGATCCGCAGATATTCCTGATATCCGCCTTCACCGCCGACATCCTCCGGGGCCGTTCACCCTTACCGTCCAGATATACCGGGCTGAACCGGTTGGCGGTGGCGATCTCTTCAAGCACCAGTTCATGGATCCAGGAATCTCCGAAATCATATTCATAGGTCGATCGAGCCGGGCAGGCTGTACCTGCAGCCGGCAGTGGGGGAACTGGTCGCGATCGATCTTCCCCGGAAAATCAGCGCTCTTGGCCAAACGGGTTGGCTGCTCAATCTTTTATTGGTCAAGACAGGGGACGGCTGGCATATTGTTGAAACCGGCGGGGTCTATCCACCGCTCTGATCCGGGGAAGATTATCCCCTTTGGAAAACCGGGATAGACTAGGCCAAAAGTAGTGACCCAGCTTTACCCTGATTTTGCTGGCCTTGCCGGATTATCTGCCGATCTCAAAACGGTTTCATGAGTGCTCTGGGCGTAAACTCCCGGGCCGGTGCACAATCCTCGGGAGGATGCTTTAAAAGGCGTCAGGCTACGCCCGGGATCTTCTGTATTAAAAAAAGGATATCCCTGCAATGTACCTAAATGTTTAGAAGAGGCGGAAGTTTCCGACCCGTGGTAGCCGTGTTGAACAGGTTGGTATGGGCCGCGGTGCCGTCAAGGGAATAGAAGAAGGAATGGGTGAGCCGAAATGTTTTGAACTGCGGCCAAGCCTGTGGAGAGCGTCAGCAGGTAACCGTTGGCCGATCATTTAGCGGGGAGGGGAGGGCGCCCCTGTTGAGGTACGGTGACAGGTTTGAGCGCTTGATGCAATGAAAGGGACAATTGTTGTTGTCGGAGCGGGGCAGGGCGGTTTGGTGGCGGCAGAGCTGCTTGGGAAGCGGGGGTACGAGGTAAGGGTATTTGAAAAGAACAGGCCGGGTGAGGTAAGCTACGACTGGCATGATGATGTAACACCCCATGTCTTTAACCGCCTGGGAATCCCCTTGCCCGACGAGAAATATTATTTCAGAAAAAGAGACTGGTCCTTTGTTACTCCCGATGGCCGCCACACGATCCGGATCTATCAGGATGAAGAGAAGGTCGATCTTTCCATGGAGCGTCGCCCCCTGATAGAGCTGCTCGCCGGCCGGGCGGCAAGGCATGCAATGATCAACTATCAAACAACAGTGGATGATTTGCTCCTGGAAGAAAACCGGGTCAAAGGGGTCATTGCAGAGGGAACGAAGATTTATGCGGATCTGGTAATTGACAGCTCCGGGGTCTACTCCAGATTGCGGGAGCAGCTGCCTGAAGATTACAGGATACAACGCCGTCCTGAACGTGATGAGGTGATCCATGCTTACCGGGCTTTTTACAATCGGCAACCGGGTTCGAAGGATCCCGAGCATACCAACAAGGCCTATCTCAAGCATCTGGGAGAAGAGGGTATCTCCTGGTGCATTCTTGATCCTTCGGATCAGGTCAACGTTCTGGTAGCCCGGGTCGGGGGGTTGGATCAGCAAACTTTACAGCGAGGGCTGCAG
>JAAZPS010000372.1 GCA_012797095.1 Bacillota bacterium
CCCTGGTCGATCCCGGTATGAAAAGCAGCCGCTCCCTGGAAAGTCTGGAGCGGGCCCTGGCGGATCATGGAATCGAGTATCCGATGATCAAACGGATCCTGCTGACCCACGGTCACCCCGATCATTCTGGCGCAGCCGGGGAGCTGCAGCGCAGAAGCGGTGCGGAGGTCCTTATTCACGAAGCAGATCTGAACAAGCTGGTCCCCGCCGGTGAGACAGAAGGGGCCCTTTACCTGGCCCACAGCGGTATCCCCGGCGAGATCTTGACCGGACTTGGCAAGGCCGGGCAGATGATGGCCCGTTACAGTGAACCTGCGGCGGAGGCCGGGGTCCTTGACAGCAGCGAGATCCTTGAATTTGAACATTTCTCCTTGAAGGTGCTCCACCTGCCCGGGCACAGCGCCGGCCATACCGCGTTCTACTGGCCGGAGCGATCCCTTTTGCTGTCGGGAGATATTGTTCTTCCGGCGATCACGACGAATCCGCTGGCGGAATATACGGTGACTCCGGAAGGGTTCAAGCGCAACCCCAGCCTGGCCCAGATGCTCGAAAGCCTTCAGCAGCTGGCTGAAATGAAGATCGAATTGCTCTTTCCCGGACACGGCTCCCCTGTCGAGGAGCCGCTGCCGCTGATCAATTCCCGCCTCGCCTTTTACCGGCAGCGTCTGGAAGAGATTCACGATTTTTTGAAATCGAGCGGTCCCTGGAGTCCTTACCAGCTGGCGTTGGCGTATTTCAGGGGTCCGCTCAAGGGTTTTGATATCATCCTGGCGGTAAACGAGATCCTGGTCAATCTCGATCTTCTTGTTTATCAGGGGCGCGCATCGGAAGAGCAGATTGACGGGGTGGTTTTATTTCGGGCTGACCGGTAGGTTTGATCGGGAAAAGGGTAAAGTGTAAATATGAAAAGAGGTTATAATGATGATCGAGCTGTATGTAAAAGACGGCTGCCCTTATTGCCGGAAGCAGATCGCGCAGCTGGAACGGGAAGGCCGTTCGTACCGGCTGCACAATGTCAGCGACCGCACCGCTCTCGAGGAGGCCAGGGAGAAGTACGGTGCCGAGATGGTTCCGGTGATGGTAGAAGATGGCAAGGTCAAAGCGATCGGTTTCCAGGGCGAAGGCTGAGCGATCTGAGCAGAGACCGCCGTGAGCGGTTTCATGTTTGGCTGAAGTCTTCAAAGATCGGGGAGGTGATATCATGAAGCAGAGATCTCTATTTTTCCCCAGCGGCACTCTGAAGCTGGAAGGCCGCCTGGCGATCCCGGCCCGGGCCGAAAAAACGGCAGGAGTGGTGCTCTGCCATCCCCACCCGCTCTACGGCGGCAGCATGGACAACAACGTGCTCTTTGCGCTCAGCGCAGCTCTGGTTGGCCGGGGTATCGCCTGCCTATGCTTCAATTTTCGCGGGGTCGGGCAAAGCGAGGGGGAGCATGACGGCGCTCAGGGTGAGATCGATGATGCCCTGGCCGCCGCTGCTTTCATGGCCGGGCTCGCCGGGATCGATCCGGCCGGGATGGGCCTGGCGGGCTACTCTTTCGGCGGCGCCATTGCCCTGGAAGCGGGTCTGCTAAGCGATACGATCAGAGCCGTTGCCGCTGTCTCACCGCATCAGATCCCCGCCCTCGACGGGGCCGCCTGGCCCTGGCTGCTGCTCTGCGGCTCGGCGGATAATCTCATTCCGGTCTCTGCCGTTCTCGAACAGAAAGAGAAAATTTTCGGAGCTGATGGCGCCGGTGCGGTCGAGCTGATCGACGGTGCCGATCACTTCTGGTACGGCCATGAACAGATCGCGGCCGACCGGGTCGCCTCTTTCTTTCAGCAGCACCTGGCTGCGGCCAGGCGGTAAGGTTCCCTGCCCTGCAGGGGAGCAAGGCAGAATCAGAGCGATGCGGGAAATGTCGGGCAGATTTGTTTCCGATCCAGCTCTGTTGAGTGGCTAAACTGAAAAAACAGATCGGCACAGGGGGAAAGAGCATTGAACAGGATCAACCTCCCCGAACCGAAGATGAGGGGAACGCTTTCGCTGGAGCAGACAATTTACCGGCGGCTCTCCCGGCGCAGTTTTCAGGATCAGCCCCTTACTCTGGCGCAGGCAGGGCAGCTGCTCTGGTCTGCCGGGGGAGCGGGAGCAGCGGGGGCTGCCGGGGTTTCCCGGGCTGCACCCTCTGCCGGGGCCACCTATCCGCTGGAACTGTACCTCGCCGCAGGTGCCGTGGAGGGGCTTGAGGCCGCCTTTTACCACTACGATTACCGCGTTCATGGGCTGGAGATGTTGCAACAGGCCGATCTGCGAACAGCGCTGGCCCGGGCCTCCCTGGGGCAGGAGATGCTGGTGCAGGCG
>JAAZPS010000055.1 GCA_012797095.1 Bacillota bacterium
GAAGTGATCGGCAACCAGTATGCCCCCTTGACCGAAAAAGTGTTTTGCGGTTTACCACGGCTCAGATGCGCCGTCAGATACGGAGTGGGGGTGGACAACGTTGATCTGGAAGCTGCAACCAGGCACGGGGTCAAGATCTGCAATGTGCCTGATTACGGGGTCCAGGAGGTTGCCGCCCATGCGGCTGCATTCATGTTGGCGTTATGCCGCAAGATCATCCCGATGGACAGGGATGTAAAAAGGGGCCGCTGGAACTACAAAGCGAGCATCCCGATCAACAGATTCAATCGGATGACCATCGGCATAATCGGTCTTGGAAGGATCGGGAAATGTTTTGCCCGCATTGTTCAGGGGCTTGATTGTCGAATCATCGCTTACGATCCCAGATACGGGCGCTGCAGCGGTGCGGAGATCGGTGAGCATATCGCGCTGGTTCCCTTCCCCGAGCTTCTTGAAACTGCCGATATCGTCTCCATTCACACACCGCTAGAGAGCTCGCGGGGTATGATCGGCGAAAAAGAGCTGCGCTTGATGAAAACAACCGCATACCTGATCAACGTATCCCGCGGAGGGATAATCGATGAGGAAGCCCTTGACAGGGCTCTGGAGAACAGGTGGATTGCCGGAGCGGCCTGTGATGTTTTTGAAAAGGAACCTCCCGGCGGCACCCCCCTTCTCCGGCATGAAAATTTCATCGCCACGCCTCATATGGCCTGGTATTCGGAGCAGGCTTCAAGGGAGCTGAAAACAAAACTGGCGGAGGAGATGACCCGTGCCTGTTACGGGTTGCCCCTGAAATACCAGTTGAACCGGTCTGTCTAGAAGCCGCCGCAGCGGCTGCGGGCTGCCGGGTCTTGCCCTGGGCTCTGCGGGGCGGCGGCAGGACGGCTGAAGAAAGGAAAGGATGATCCCGGATGGCTGGAATACTTGAAAGAATAGGTGATTCAGGGGTAATTCCCGTGGCAACAATTGATCATGCGGTGAATTCAATACCCCTGGCAGCGGCTTTGCTGAAGGGCGGCCTGCCTGTTGTGGAGGTAACTTTCCGCACCGGGGCAGCGGCAGAAGCGATCAGCGGTCTGGCGGCCAAGTTTCCGGAAATGTTGGTCGGAGCTGGAACGGTGTTGAACGTTCCGCAGGCGGAGCAGGCGGTTGCCGCGGGCGCACAATTCATCGTCAGTGCTGGATTCAGCTCCGGAGTGGTGCAGTACTGCCTGAACAAAGGGGTCCTTGTCATCCCCGGCTGCAGCACCCCCACGGAGATCACTGCCGCTCTTGAGTTTGGCCTGAAAGTGGTCAAGTTTTTCCCGGCAGAGATTTTTGGCGGTGTCGGCGCACTCAGAGCGTTGGGCAAACCCTTTGGCCAGATCAGCTTTATCCCCACAGGCGGGATCGGGTTCCATAATTTGATCGATTACCTTGCGCTGGATAATGTGTGGGCCTGCGGCGGCAGCTGGATGATCAAACCGGATCGCCGAGCCGTCACCCGCTTGGCCAGAACAACAATGTCTGAAGTGCTCGGCTTAAGCCTGGATCGAGAAATAGAGGGCGCTCTTCTGGATGAGATCGAGGCGATATTCAATCTTTCGATCAGGGAAAGAAGCGCCCCTGCCGGAGCGCTTGCGAGGACAAAACCTGACGCGGCAGTTGGTGCTGAAGCGTACCTGATTGTAAAAACAAGGAGCATGGCCAGGGCGAAAGCCTATTTGCAGCGCGAAGGGATCGCGTTTTTTCCTGAGACAGGGGCTACTTCGGCCCTGACCCCTGCTTCAATACGGCTCAAGAGGAAAGCAGGCGATCTTTGTATCCGCGTGGTTGAGGAATAAGATCTGCGAGAGGAGACTGTGATGATGGGTAAAATAGTGACATTCGGTGAGATCCTGCTCAGGCTGAAAGCACCCCGTTTTGAAAGGCTGCTGCAATCGCCGTCCCTGGAAGCAACATTCGGGGGAGGAGAGGCCAACGTGGCAGTATCGCTGGCCAATTACGGCAAAGAGGTCGCCTTTGTTACGGTGCTGCCGGAAAATGATCTGTCGCTCCATTGTATTGGCGAACTGAGAAGGTTTGCTGTCGATACGTCGGCGATCAGATTCGGGGCGGGACGCCTGGGGATCTATTTCCTGGAAAGCGGAGCAGCGCAAAGGCCCTCCCGGGTGATCTACGATCGGGAGCACTCGGCCATAGCGCTGGCCGAAAGCGGGGCTCTTGACTGGGAAAATATTTTCGAAGGGGCGGCATGGTTTCATCTCACCGGAATTACCCCCGCACTCAGCCCCTCGGCAGCAGCCCTTTCCCTGGAAGCGGTCAAGACGGCAAAAAAAATGGGCCTGGTGGTCTCCTGCGATCTCAATTACCGGAGCAAACTGTGGAGATACGGTAAAAGTGCGGTGGAGGTGATGACCGGGCTGGTCCAGTACGTCGATGTGGGGATCGGCAACGAGGAGGATTGCCAGAGGTCCCTCGGTATAACTGCGGAAACAGATGTGGACAGGGGCCAGCTCGATCCGGAGCAATATCAACTGCTGACCGGAAAGGTGCTGGCAACGTTTCCCCGGATGAAGCTATTGGCCGTAACCCTGCGGGAAAGTATCAGCGCAAGCCACAATGTTTGGTCGGCCTGCATCAACGATCGGGTTGATTTCTACCACAGCCGCAAATATGATCTGACCCATATTGTCGATCGGGTTGGCGGAGGAGATTCTTTTGCCGCTGCTCTGATCTACGGGTTGACCACTTACGAAAGTAAAAAGAAGGCTCTGGATTTTGCCGCAGCTGCCAGCTGTCTGAAGCATTCGATCAGCGGCGATTTTAACCGGGTCAAGGTCAGTGAAGTGGAACGGTTGATCGGCGGGCCCGGTTCCGGCAGGGTGGAAAGATAGTTTTTGGATCATCAGCATACAGCCGTTAAAGGAGAGATATGGTCATGGCCACCAAAAAAGGGATCACCGATTTTGTCAGGATGAAAGAAGAAAAGAAGCAGGTTACCTGGATAACCGCCTATGATTATCCCGTCGCCTCCTTTGCCGAGCAGGCCGGTATCGATATGATTCTGGTAGGCGACTCCCTGGGAATGGTCGTGCTCGGTTATGACAAGACCAACCCGGTCACGATGCGGGACTGTCTGTCCCACTGCCAGGCGGTGCGCCGCGGTGCGCCCGACACCTGGATCGTGGGCGATATGCCGTTCATGTCTTACCAGGTCTCCGATGAAAAGGCGGTTCACAATGCCGGTCGTTTGATCAAGGAGGCGGACATGGACTGCATCAAGCTGGAAGGCGGGGTCAGGGTGGCGCCGCGGATCAGGGCGATCGTCGCTGCCGGGATCCCGGTGATCGGCCATATCGGGCTGACCCCGCAGAGCTCCGGTCAGCTGGGCGGTTTCAAGGCCCAGGGCCGCGATGTTAAAAACGCCCGTGCTCTGATCAAGGATGCTCTGGCGGTGCAGGAAGCGGGCGCTTACTCGATCCTTGTGGAAGCGATCCCCCCCGAGCTCACGGCCTTTATCTGCGAGCTGCTGAGCATACCGGTATACAGCATCGGAGCGGGCCCGGCGGACGGCCAGCTGGTCATCTGCAGTGATATGCTCGGCCTTTTCCAGGCCTTCACCCCCAGATTTGTCAAGCAGTATGCCAATGTGGCCGAGATCGAGACCGAGGCGATCAGGACCTATGTTCGCGAGGTCAGGGCGGGGCTCTTCCCTACGGACGCCCATGTCTACCATATCATCGAGCCGCTGGAGCAATTTGAAAAGATGTTTCAGGAATTCAGGGAATTGTAAAAAAAAGGGGTGGCGGGGTATGGGAAAATATTTTGATGATTGGACTGTCGGTGAAAGGTTCATCACCGCAGGGAGGACTATCACCGAAACAGATGTGGTTATCTTCGCTGCGATGAGCGGCGACTACAACGAGTTGCATACCAACAAGGCTTATATGGAAAAGGATAAGCACTTTGGTGAACGGATCGCCCACGGGCTTCTGGGATTGGCGATCTCGCACGGCCTTTTTTCAAGAACGGGATATCTGGAGCGCACGCCGATAGCGTTTCTCGGTCTGGAATCATGGCAGTTCAAGGCTCCGATATTCCTGGGCGACACAGTTCATGTCGCCATTGAGGTGCTCGAAAAGAAGGCCAGCAGCAGCAAGCCCGATCGCGGGGTGGTCAAGTTTGCGCTGCAGCTGCTCGATCAGGATGATACCGTGGTCCAGGAAGGGATCAAGGCGATCCTGTTCAAACGAAAAATCCAGCAGCAGCAGTAAACAGGAGCCGGCCGTTTTGCTTGTTCCGGTCCCGCTCCACGATGACTCCGCCCGCTCCGGAAACTGTTTTCATTCCTGCAGGTGGGCGCCTTCACCGCAGGGGCTGCGGGGATGGGGCGGGCTCTGTTTGACAAAGGCGGCGGTGCGTGCTAAAATCTGCCTGGATGGTTACCGCTCGAAGAGGGCTGCAAAAGCCGGTAATGCTGGGCTGCCTGCTTCGGCGAGTCCCGATGGAAGGGGTTTGGTATCGTGTATGCAATCGTCGAGACCGGCGGCAAGCAGTACCGTGTCGAGAAAGGTCGGCCCGTTCGTGTGGAGAAACTGCCGCTGGAAAAGGGAGAAGAGATTGTTTTTGACCGTGTTTTGCTTTACAGTGACGGCTCCGGCACCATGATAGGGCAGCCCTATCTGGATAATTGTCGAGTCAAGGGTACGGTAACCGTGCAGGGGCGCGGTCCGAAGATCGTTGTTTTCAAGTATAAGCCGAAGAAAAACTACCGCCGCAAGATGGGTCACCGGCAGCCTTTTACCGAGATCATGATCCGGGAAATTGAAATTTAAGCAGCGGTACCGTGCAGTCCAGGGGAGGTGTCTAGATGGCGCATAAAAAAGGTGGAGGCAGTTCACGAAACGGTCGTGACAGCAAGGCCAAAAGGTTGGGCGTCAAGCGTTACGGCGGCCAGGTGGTCAAAGCAGGCAGTATCCTTGTCCGTCAGCGGGGCAGCCGTATTCACCCCGGAGCCAATGTCGGCAAGGGCAGGGATGACACCCTTTTTGCCACCGCAGACGGCCGGGTGGTCTACGAGTACGATCACCGGGCCAAGAAACAGGTCAGTGTTTTGCCGCTGGAAGGTGAAGCGGTCAGCTAATGCCCGGGGCGTGCCCCGGGTTTTTTTTAATACCGGATCGGATCCAGCGGGATCAGCAGAAGCACCGGGGGTGAGCGGAAAATTTTTGTCGATGAGATCTGGCTCGAGGTTGAAGGCGGCCGGGGCGGCCCTGGGGCGGTCTCCTTCCGCCGTGAAAAATTTGTGCCCCGGGGCGGCCCTGATGGCGGCGATGGTGGCGACGGCGGGAGCGTCGTTCTCATCGCCGATCCGGCCAAACATAGTTTTCTGGACCTGCGTTACCGGCGGCACGAGCGGGCTGCACCCGGAGCGGCGGGGGGGCCCAAGAACCGGCACGGCCGGCGGGGTTCGGATCTGCTGATCCCGGTCCCTCTGGGCACTCTCGTCCGGGATGAAGGGGGCGCTTTGCTGGCCGATCTAACTGCTGCCGGACAGAGGGCCCGGGTCGCTGCCGGCGGAAGCGGCGGCAGGGGTAACCGCCGCTTCACCAGCTCCAGGCATCAGACACCCCGGCATGCCGAGAAGGGCCTGCCCGGAGAGCAGCGCAAGATCTTTCTGGAGCTGAAGCTGCTGGCCCAGGTCGGGCTGGTCGGTTTTCCGAATGCCGGCAAATCGACGCTTCTTTCGCGAATAACCGCGGCTCGCCCCAGGGTGGCCGATTTTCCCTTTACCACATTGCAGCCGCAGCTGGGCCTCGCCGAGACGGGGGGTGGCAGCTTTGTGGTCGCCGATCTGCCCGGATTGATCGAGGGAGCCCACCGCGGAGCCGGTCTGGGCCACCGTTTTTTGAGGCATGTCGAGCGCAATCTGCTCCTGCTGCTGGTGATCGATCTTTCTCCCGAAGCGCAGCCCGACCCGGTTGAAGCTTACCGGCAGCTGCTCGCGGAGCTCGAACTTTACAGTAAAAAGCTGGCCGGGTTTCCCCGTGTCGTCGCCGGTAACAAGAGGGATCTTCCCGGAACCAGGGAGAATCTGGATCGGCTGCAGCGGCTTGTTGGGCAGGAAAAGGGAACCCCGGTAAAGGTTTTCGGGGTCTCCGCAGCTACCGGCGCCGGGATCGAGGAACTGCTTCAGCACCTCGCTGCGGAGGTGGTCCGGCAATCATCTCTCCCGGCAGCGGAGCCGGAGGAGAGGATCATCAAGGTTGAACCGGAGAAAGAAGAAGCGCCCTTTGCGATCGAGAAAGAGGAGGGGGCTTACCGGGTCCGCGGGCACCGGATCGAGCGGATCACCGCGCAAACTGACTTTGAAAATGACGAATCGCTGCGCCGGTTTCAACACTACTGCCGTCGCTGTGGGCTGGAAAGAGCGCTAAAAAGAATGGGCGTTAAAGAAGGAGATACGGTTTGTATCGGCGAAGAAGAATTTTATTATGGTGAATAAACTATTTCGAGGAGCCTGTGCCTTTGTCGCTACCACCCAATTGTAAACCCGATCAGTTGAATATCGGTTTGATGGGCGGCACCTTTGATCCCATTCATATCGGTCATCTGGTGACAGCCGAAGAAGCAAGGCAGCAATTCTCCCTGGATTATGTGATCTTCATCCCGGCGGGGCTACCGCCTCATAAGGAAAGTAAGCAGGTTACACCGGCCCGGCACCGCTACCTGATGACAACTCTTGCTGTGATGTCCAATCCCTCCTTCATCGTCTCCCGGGTCGAGGTGGATAAAAAAGAACCCACCTATACCATCGATACGATCCGCTATTTTGAATCGAGGGGTGCTCCCGGAGCCAATCTTTACTTCATCACCGGGGCCGATGCGATCATGGAGATACTGACCTGGAAGGATTATAGCGCCCTGATCGGATTGTGCACCTTTATCGCCGTTTCACGTCCCGAATATCCGCTGGATAGACTCGGTGAGATTACCGCGAACCTTTACCCGGAGCTCACCTCGAAGATACACCTGCTCGAGATACCGGCCCTGGCAATATCGTCCACCTTTATCCGCAAACGGGTCGCTTTGGGCAAAACAATCAAATATCTTACTCCGGAACCGGTCGAACAGTATATCAAAAAACACGGCCTTTATAAAAAATAGTTTGTTCCCTGTGGAAATAGGTTATAATACTTTATGGAGGTGACAGCTTAATGGTAAAAACATTATATGTGGGGAATATCCCCTGGAGCACCACGGAAAGCCAGTTGGAAGAATTTTTTGGGCAGTACGGCCAGGTGCTGGGCTGCCGGATAATCACGGAAAGATCAACTGGCCGTTCTAGGGGGTACGGGTTTGTTGAGGTTAACGAAGACGAGATGGAAGAGATCATGGAGAAGACCAATGGGGCCGAACTCGATGGAAGAAAGATAGTAGTCAACGAGGCAAAGCCCCGGGAACAGTTCTAGAGACGGCTGTTGTTTGCAGATCAAAAGACGCAATCTTCCGGAGATTCCTGACGGGGATCGGCCGGGATGTGGAAAAATGCCCATATGGATATAGAGAATTATCGGAAGCGATTACAGGAGCACCTTGGAGCGGAACTTTACCGGCATTCTCTGGAGGTGGCGGAGACGGCGGCCGCTCTCGCTGTTCGCTACCGGGGGGACAGGCGCCGGGCCTATCTGGCCGGGCTGCTTCACGACTTTGGAAAAGGTTACAGCCAGATCGAGCTCGGCCGGATCGCTGGTCAGATGGGGTTATGTCTCGACCGGGTTAGCCTGGAGGAGAAGGGGCTGCTGCATGCCCCGGTCGGGGCCGCCCTGCTGCAGCGCGAGCTGGGGGTAACCGATGCTGCAGTGCTCAAGGCGGTCGCTGATCATACCACCGGGCGGGCGCGGCTGCCCCTTCTGGGTAAAATACTGTACCTGGCCGATATGATCGAACCGGGACGGGATTTTGAAGGGGTGGTGCAGCTCCGGGAACTCGCCTTCACCGATCTGGATAAAGCTCTCCTGGCGGCCGTGGATCGCACCATCCAGGCAGTAATTCAAAGGGGCCGGCTGCTTCATCCCCGCTCAGTGCATTTTCGGAACAGTTTGCTCGGCAGCTCCAGAAAGAACGGAGGCTGAAGGATGAATTACAGCAGGTCTTACCTGCTGCAGAAGCCGAAGAAGACGGTGCGCCGCAAAAGTAAAAGAGTTGTTGTCCTGGCAGCGTTGATGCTCCTGATCCTGGCTGTAGTTTTCTCGGCCAATCTTATCTCGACCTTTCGTTCTATTCACAACAGCGCCGATTGGGCCGGGGCTCTGCGTCTGCAGAAGCGCGGCGACGAGCAGATCTACCTTCTCTACGGGGTTGATTACCGGGGCGCCAGCCCCTATATCGATCGGTTGCTGCTTCTACATCATGATCCCGTCAATGCAGCCGTCAGTCTGCTGTACATCCCCGGGAACACCCTGATCGAGACAGAGGATGGTTCCTCGGAACCGCTGGGAAGACTATACCGTCATCTGGAGGAACCTGCCTTCATCGAGCTGGTTCAGGAACTGACCGGCATACCGGTGCACCATTATCTCACCCTGGATTATCAGGTGATCGCGGTCCTGGGGGATTACCTGGGCGGGGTGGAAAATGCGGGGCTGGAGGGCGAAACAGGTGCCGGAATCCAGCCACCGAGGGAGAAAGAGCGGTTAAACGGGTTTGAGCTGTACCGCTTTTTTTTAACGGCCGACCATCCGGGGCCGCCCTGGGAACAGCTCTGCCGGCAGCAGCAGATCATGGCGGCACTCTGGAGCAAAATGGAGCGGAAAAGATTCTGGCAGTGGCCGAAGGTGGTCCGGCTGCTCTCACCGTACCTCGAGACCGATCTTTCCTGGAAAGAACTGACCGCCCTGAAAGAGCAATTTGCCGGATACAGCTTTGCGGAGATGAAGCAGCTGACCCTCCCGGGGGAAGAAAAGACCATCGGAGGGTATCTCTGCTGGGTTCCCGATGCCGCCGCGATCAGGGATATGGCCAATTTGCTCGGTGATGTTTGCCCGGTGAAGTCCTCCGAGGTGCGGGTGGAGGTGCTTAACGGCAGCGGCGTCGAGGGACTCGCTGCCGCTGTTGCCGCTTTGCTGAAAGAGGAGGGGTTCCAGATCGTCGGAACGGGCAATGCCGATCATTTTAACTATACGGCAACACAGGTGATCGCCCTGGGCGAGGACGTGGAGAAGGCCAGAGCAGCGGCTCTCTATATACCGGGCGCTGATCTTTCCATGCTCCACCAGCACGATCCGGAGGCTCGGGTCGATGTGAGGGTAATCGTCGGCAGCAGCTATGCTGAACATAAAAAAAATCCCTGAGCAATCCAAGGAGGTGAACTGCTTGTCGGGATCGGCAAGCGGCTCCCGGAAGTTGGCGTTATGGGCGGCCGAGCTGGCCGCCGAGAAGATGGCAGAAGATCTGACCCTGCTGGAAATAGGCCGGGTTTCGATCATTGCCGATTACTTTTTGATCGCTACGGGCGCAACGCGGATCCGGGTGCAGACCATCGGCGATCACCTGATCGAGAGGATTAAAAGAGCAGGTTTTACCCTGCAGCGGATGGAAGGTTACCGCGAAGGATGGTGGATCATCCTCGATTTCGGTGATCTGGTGGTGCATCTGTTACAGCCTGAAGCGAGAGAGTTTTACAATCTGGAGCGGCTCTGGAGCAGGGCCCCCCTGGTCAACCTTTGACGGAGTTTCGGAAAGGCCGCGGCGCGCTTTTGGACCCTGCCCCGGGGGCAAGCGCTGTTTAAAGGATCGGCCGGAAGGTTCTGCTCGTGTTACTGTCGCCGCCTTTTTGGGGGATAAGGATGATCGCCGATAAGGCCAAAGAGATGATCAAGCGGGCTGCCCGGCGGGAGACTGCTCCTACCGGTGTGAGCTGCTGCCTGCTCCCGTTCGGCGATCTTCTTCTGTTGTCCCGCAAACTGAAACTGTCCCGCCGTGATCTGGAGATTGCCGCCCTGGAGGTTGGGGTAATTCCGGAAAGATACCACCGCCACATCGGCCTGATCGGCATCGCCGGGCAGCTGAAGCTGCTCCGCTCGAGGGTCGGCCTGGCCGGTGCTGGCGGGCTGGGCGGTTACGCCGTGGAGCTGCTTGCCCGGAGCGGTATCGGCTCCCTGATCGTGATCGACGACGACTGTTTCACCGCGGGGAACCTTAACCGCCAGCTCCAGGCCTCCGAGAGCACCCTGGGGATGAGCAAGGCTGAAGAGGCAGTCCGGCGGGTGCGGGAGATCAATGGTGCTGTCGAGGCGGCAGCACACCGCTGCCGCGGCAGCGCTTCAAATTGGCCCCGACTGCTGCGGGGCTGCAATCTGGTGCTGGACTGCCTTGATAATCTGCCTTCACGTTTTGCCCTGGAAGAGGCCTGCCAGGAGCTGGCGATACCGCTGGTGCACGGCGCTATCGATGGATTCATGGGCCAGGTGGCGGTGATCCGGCCGGGTCAGCCGCTCCTGGCGACGATCTACGGTCAGCGGGGTGGGCAGCGCACTGATCGCGGCGGGGCTGCGGAGACCCTTTCCTTTACTCCCTCCCTGGTGGCAGCGCAGCAGACTGCTGAAGCGGTGAAGCTGCTGGCCGGTTTTGATCGAACTGACGAGACCGTTCTTCTGCTGATCGATCTATTTTCCGGCGAAGTGGCCCGGATAGCGTTGACCCCCGGCTGAACTGTCTCCGATCTGCTGAGCGAGCGGCCTCTTTGGCGGCGGCAGCCCCGGGGAAAAGATGCGGAGGCCCGGATGATCCCCTTCCAGGGCCGGTTTTGAGCGGCGATCACTTGACAAGGCTGCTTGGGGTGCGTATAATCAATCATGAATTCAGGACAGCTTTTAGAAAACCTGGCTTGAAAACGATTCGGTGAAGGGGAGCAGTAAGCAGCCGAACCGGCACCCTAGAGAGCCTGCGGACGGTGTGAGCCGGCAGGCCGGCGGTTGCGGAACTCGCCCCGGAGAAGCGGCGGTAAACTTTGCCGGTAGCCGCTGCCGCGCGGCCGCGTTAAAGGCTTGAAGAGGGCAGCAATTCATGGGGCTGTAGCGCAGGTGGGAGCGCGCTTCCTTGGCATGGAAGAGGCCGCGGGTTCGACTCCCGCCAGCTCCACCAAATTGTTCGCCAAAAAGGGTGGTACCGCGGGAAAACCCGCCCCTTGCCGGGCGGGTATTTTTCTGTATTTCCATCGTTTAACTTGAAATGGGGGGCAGTTATCAAGATGAAGGGTTACAAACCCCAAACCATTGAACCCAAATGGCAGCGGAGGTGGGCTGCGGAGCGCTCCTATCATGCTCCGGTAGATCCCTCCCGTCAGAAGTACTACGTGCTGGAGATGTTTCCCTATCCCTCGGGAAAACTGCATATGGGCCATATGCGTGTCTACTCCATCGGCGATGTCTTGGCCCGATTTTTACGGATGCGCGGCTTCAATGTTGTTCATCCCATGGGCTGGGATGCTTTCGGGCTGCCTGCGGAGAATGCGGCCATAGAGAACCGGGTCAGCCCCGATCGATGGACGGCGCAGAGCATAGCCCAGATGAAGCAGCAGCAGCAGCGCCTGGGGGTCAGTTACGACTGGGAAAGGGAAGTGAACACCAGCTCGCCGGATTACTATCGCTGGACCCAATGGCTTTTTCTGCTGCTTTACCGGCGCGGACTGGCTTACCGGAGGAAGGCAGCGGTCAACTGGTGCCCGTACTGTCAGACCGTCCTGGCGAACGAGCAGGTTGAAGCCGGTCTTTGCTGGCGTTGCGAGAGCGTGGTCGAGCATCAGGAGCGGGAGCAGTGGTTCTTGCGGATCACCGATTATGCCGATCGCCTGCTGAGCGATCTGGATCTGCTCGAAGACTGGCCCGAACGGGTCAAGGTGATGCAGCGGAACTGGATCGGGCGCAGCGAGGGCGCCGAGATAGTTTTCCGGATCAAGGATTTCCCCGGGGAAAATCTGCCTGTCTTTACGACCCGCCCCGACACCCTTTTCGGGGTGACCTATATGGTTATCGCCCCGGAGCATCCCCTGGTTCACCGCCTGGTGGCGGGGACGGAAAAAGAGAAAGAAGTGATGGATTTTGTGGCCCGGGTGAGGCGGGAAAGCGAAATAGAAAGGACCTCGGAGGACTCACCGAAAATAGGGCTTTTCACCGGCAGGTATGCCCTCAACCCCCTCAGCGGTGCAGCCGTGCCCATCCTCGTGGGCAACTATGTGATCATGAGCTACGGCACCGGCGCGGTGATGGGGGTGCCGGCGCATGACGAGCGCGACTTTCAGTTTGCCCGTAGCTATGATCTTCCGGTCAGGGCGGTGATCCGTCCGCCGGAGGCGGAAAAAGGTGAAGGTGCCCCCGAATTTAACCTGCCCTATACCGGTGAAGGGGTCATGATCAATTCGGATCAATTCAACGGCCTCCACAGTGCTGACGGGGTCGGACGGATCACCGAAAAATTGCGGGAGCAGGGATGCGGCCAGTTCAAGATCAGCTACCGCCTGCGCGACTGGCTCATCTCGCGCCAGCGTTACTGGGGGGCGCCGATACCGGTGATCTACTGCGATCGCTGCGGGATCGTGCCGGTACCCGAGGAGGCCCTGCCGGTGCTCCTTCCCCCGGCGGCGGATCTATCGGGCGACCGCGTACCGCCGCTTTCGCAGTACCGCAGTTTTGTCGAGACCAGCTGTCCGGAATGCGGGGGGGCGGCCCGGCGCGAGACCGATACCATGGATACATTCATGTGCTCCTCCTGGTATTTCTTGCGCTATACCAGCCCCCGGCTGGAGAGCTTTCCTTTTGACCGGGAAGCGGCCGATTACTGGATGCCCGTGGATCAGTATATCGGGGGAATCGAGCACGCCGTGCTGCACCTGCTCTATGCGCGTTTCTTTACCAAGGTGCTTTACGATGCCGGGCTGGTAGGGGTGGAGGAACCGTTCAGCCGCCTTTTGGCCCAGGGGATGGTCTACAAGGACGGGGCCAAGATGTCCAAGTCCAAGGGCAATGTGGTCTCTCCCGATGAAATTGTTGAACGTTACGGCGCCGATACCGGCCGGCTTTTTATCCTGTTTGCCTCTCCGCCGGAAAAAGATCTTGACTGGAACGATCAGGGGGTCGAAGGATGCCACCGTTTCTTGCGAAGGGTCTGGCGTCTGATCGAGGAATGCAGCGAAATCCGGGAGGGTGGCCCCGGCGGGGTTGCCGGCGGGCTGGGAGAGGCAGAGGTGGAGCTGCAGCGGGTGCTGCACGGGACGATCAGGAAGGTTACCATTGATATCGAGGAGCGTTTCAATTTCAATACGGCGATCAGCGCGGTGATGGAGCTGGTTAATGCTGTTTACGACTACCGTCGGGAGATCGCCCTGGACAGACAGAGCCGCTCCCTTTTGCAGGAGCTCTTGAGAACGCTGACCCTGCTGCTGGCGCCCTTTGCGCCTCATCTGGCCGAGGAAGCCTGGCAGACCCTGGGCTGCGGGGGCAGCGTCCATCAGCAGCCCTGGCCGGACTTCGATCCGGAGGCCCTGGCGGTAGAGGAAGTGGAAGTGGTTATCCAGATCAACGGTAAGGTGCGGGGCCGGATGCAGGTCCCCGCTGGAGCTGCCGCAGAGAAGCTGCTGCAGCGGGCCCGGGAGCAGCAGCGGATCGGCGAACTGCTGGAAGGTAAACAGGTGCTGCGTCAGATCATCGTTCCCGATAAGCTGATCAATATCGTGGTCCGGTGATGGGATCATTTCCGATCAAAGGAGGACAGTGCAATGAGTTCACGAGAAAACGGTCGCGGTAAGGGCTTGCCGGGTGAAAAAACAGAGGAAAAGGATAGCGTGCGGATCTCGCCCGATGTTATCGGCATCGTTGCCGGCATAGCCGCCCAGGAGGTTGCCGGCATAGCCGGTATGAGCGGGGGAATTGTTGACGGAATTGCGCAGAGGCTCGGCCGGAAGGATTTCAGCAAGGGGATCAAGGTGACCCTAGAAAAGGAGACGGTCTCGCTCGATCTGGCCGTGGTGGTCGATTATGGAGTCAAGATCATGGAGACGGCCAGGGATCTGAAGGAGAAGGTTCGCAGCACCGTGGAGGAGGTTACCGGACTGGCAGTGGCATCGATCAAGGTCAATGTGGTCGGGATCAATCTGGCCAGGGAGCAGGCCGGAGATTCATCATCGCAGGAAGATAACGACGAGCTATGATCCGGCGGAGCGCCTTTCATCCGAAAGGCGTTTGTTCCATCCACCCGTAATTTGAATCTGAAACAGGATTCGCACCCGGAATTATACCAGTAGATAGCAGCGATCAGGGGAATACAGGGGAGGGCGGTAAACGCTCTCCCCGGTGAACCATTCTACTGAAGGGGCTGATTCCGGATGTGGGGTACCTTTACCCTGCGCGAGAAAGTTCTCCTGTTAATGCTGGTCCTTCTTCTGATCGGCGGCGTTCTCTGGAGGATAGCGCCCTCACTGGTGGCGCCGGCTGGTTCCGATGACCGCTCCGGCAAACTGGTTGAGGATAACCCTCCGCTCTTCCGGGAAGACAATCCCGAATCTGAACCGGAGATGATCACGGTGCATCTGGTCGGGGCGGTGCAGAACCCCGGGGTCTATCAGCTGCCGCTGGGTTCGCGGGTATGCGATCTGGTCGAGGCCGGCGGCGGTCCCTCTGCAGAGGCCGATCTGGAAGCGATCAATCTGGCCCGCCCCCTTTTTGACGGCGAACAGGTGGCGATCCTTCGGCCCGGTGAGGCTGCCGCAAGCAATCCGGCAGCACCGGGACAAAAGGTCAATATCAACAAAGCATCGCTGGAAGAGCTGCAAACCCTGCCCTCGATCGGGGCTGTGCGCGCGCAGCGTATTGTGGAGCACCGCGATAAACACGGCCCCTTTAGCGCCATCGAAGAGATCATGGATATCAGCGGTATCGGCACCGGTATTTTCAATCAGATCAAGGAGCGGATCACGATCTACTAGTGAGCGGGTTTTCGGATCGGGAGCGGATTAGCTCAAACCGAGGTAGGTCCGCTGGGGCCCGCTCAGCCGGTCGATGGCGATCCCCATTGACGACAGCTTCAGCCCGGCGACCCTGCGGTCCAGCTCGGCTGGCACGGGCAGCACGGCGCGCGGCAGCCCCCTGTTTTTTTGCAGATGATCCATCGCCAGAAACTGCAGGGCAAATGAAAGATCCATGATCTCCGCCGGATGGCCGTCGCCTGCGGCCAGATTGACCAGTCTTCCTTCTGCAAGCAGGTAGATTCTGCGGCCGTCGGGAAAACGGTACTCCTCGATATTGGCCCGCACCTCACCGGCGGGCTCGCTGAGCTCGTTCAGAGCAGCCTTATCGATCTCCACGTCAAAATGACCGGCATTGGTCAGAATGGCACCGTCTTTCAGGCGGAGCAGATCTTCCTCCTTGATCACCCCGCAGCATCCGGTGGTGGTGACAAAGATATCCCCCAGGGGGGCCGCCTCCAGCATCGGCATCACCCGGTAGCCTTCAACGGCCGCCTCGAGTGCGCGCACCGGTTCGACCTCGGTAACGATCACCTGCGCGCCGAGCCCCTTTGCCCGCAGGGCCACGCCGCGTCCGCACCAGCCGAAACCGGCTACCACCACCGTTTTCCCCGCCACCAGCAGATTGGTTGTCCGCATGATCCCGTCCCAGACCGACTGGCCTGTCCCGTAGCGATTGTCAAAAAGATATTTGCAGAGAGCATCATTTACGGCGATCACCGGAAAGGCCAGCTCACCCGCTGCGGCCAGCGTCCGCAGGCGGGAAAGTCCGGTGGTGGTCTCCTCCGCTCCGCCGCGTACCCCGGGCAGCAGATCGGCTCTTTCACGATGCAGCATCATGATCAGATCGCCCCCGTCATCGATAACCAGATCGGGGCCGCTCTCCACGGTACGGCGGATATGTGCTGCATATTCGTTTGCGGTGGCGCCGTGCCAGGCGAAAACGGTGATCCCTTTTTTCACCAGAGCAGCGGCAATATCATCCTGGGTCGAGAGGGGATTGCTGCCGGTCACGGTTACCGCAGCGCCGCAGCGCTGAAAGACCAGCGCCATATAGGCGGTCTTCGCCTCAAGATGGATGCAGATGGCTATCTTGAGCCCGGCAAAGGGCCTTTCGCGGGCATACTGTTCAGCCAGATTGCTCAGTACCGGCATATGCTGTCTCACCCAGTCAATCTTTTTCTGTCCTCCCGGAGCCTTTTCCGGGCTGCGGATCATGCTCATCGTCTGTCACCCTCCGTCTCTTTAATTGCTGCTATGATCTATAGTTACCTACGGCGATGAGAAAACCTGCAAAAGATAATTTTAAATAAAGGGTTTTCAAAAGATATGGGGAATGATGATCACCGGGTAGCACGAATAATAATTATGATAACACCATAAGCATTCATCTGAAACTCCATTTAGCGCAATCACGGCGGCCTACCCGGTCCCTTGACGGGTTTGTCGCGATCGCTTGCGGATGCGGTAGGGCGGGAGGGGAACTGGCGGAGGATAACAACCGCCGTCAGCTTTGATCGGGCTTTATTCCCCTCCGCTCCTTTATTTCCCTGAAAGAAGATGCTACAATTCAGACAGTGAGGGCGGCCGCCATCTGCCGGAGCGCCGGGCCGGATCCGTTTTCAACCGTAAGGGGGTGGAAAGGTGAGGGTATACGATATTATCCTGAAAAAGCGCGGCGGGGGTGAACTCTCGGGCGAGGAGATCGCTTATCTGATCGCCGGCTATAGCGCCGGAACGATCCCCGATTACCAGCTTTCGGCCTTTGCCATGGCCCTCTATTTCCAGGGGATGAGCCGCCGGGAGATACTGGATCTAACCCTGGCCCTGGCCAATTCGGGCGAAACGGTATCCTTGAGCGGGATTCCCGGAGTGATCGTGGATAAACACAGCACCGGCGGGGTTGGCGATAGCACCACCCTGATCCTGGTTCCTCTGGTTGCCTCTGCCGGGGTGCCGGTTGCCAAGATGAGCGGGCGCGGCCTCGGTCATACCGGGGGAACCCTGGACAAGCTCGCGGCGATCCCCGGTTTTCGCAGTGATCTTTCCCCGGAGGAGCTGGTCGGCGCCGTTCAGAAAACGGGTGCTGCCGTGGTCGGCCAGACGGAAAACCTTGTCCCTGCCGACAAGAAGCTCTATGCACTGCGCGATCTCACGGCCACCGTTGACAGTATACCCCTGATCGCCTCCAGCATCATGAGCAAGAAACTGGCAGCAGGGGCCGCTGCCCTGCTGCTCGATGTAAAGACCGGGGACGGCGCTTTCATGAACGAGCTGGAGGATGCTTTTACCCTTGCCGAAACGATGGTTCAGATCGGCCTCGGCGCCGGCCGTGAGACAGCTGCGGTGATCACCGGTATGGAGCAGCCCCTGGGCAGAGCTGTTGGCAATGCTCTGGAGGTGGCCGAGGCGATCCTGACCCTGCAGGGCCAAGGTCCCACCGATCTGACCGCTCTTGCTCTTTATCTGGGCGGCTGGATGCTTTTTCTGGCCGGAAAGGTATCTCACCCGCAGGAGGGCCGGACGCTGCTCGAAAAGAAGATCGCCGGCGGTGCCGCCCTGGAAAAATTCCGGGAGATGATCCGCACGCAGCATGGTAATGCCGCCGTTGTTGACGATCCGGGCCTTCTTCCCCGGGCCGCTGTGGTGGTACCGGTGAGAGCCGCCCGAAGCGGTTATATCTGCCGCCTCGGGGCAGGGCAGGTCGGCCGGGCGGCGATGCTCCTCGGAGCGGGCCGCCTGAACGCCGGCGACAGTATCGATCTGGCTGCCGGGGTGACCCTGGCCAAAAAAATTGGCGATCCTGTTGAAACCGGGGAGGTTCTGGCGTATCTACACCTGAACGGCACGTCGGAAAAGGAGCCGGCGTTAACTGCCGGGCGGCTCCTTCTGGAGGCTTACGAGATCGGTGCCGCGCCGGTGGTAGAGCCGGAACTGCTCCGCGGTTATGTTGACCGCGGCGGACGCCATCACATATAATTTACCGTGCAGGAGGAAAACGATGGTACAAAAGATCGATCTGGCTCCGTATATCGAGCAGACCCTGCTGAAGCCCGAGGCGACGGTGCAGGAGATCGCCTCGCTGTGCCGCGAGGCGCGACGGTACAATTTTGTGGCTGTCTGCGTGAACCCGGTCTATGTTGAAAGCGCCTCTCAATATCTGCGCGGCAGCGGGCTTTGTGTTTGCGCCGTGGTCGGCTTTCCCCTGGGTGCGGCTACTGCCGCGGTAAAGGCCTTTGAGGCCGGGGAAGCTGTGGCCGATGGAGCCCGGGAGATCGATATGGTCATCCATATCGGCTCGCTGAAGGCCGGAAAACTGGATCATCTGGAGGCGGAGATCGCCGCGGTGGTCCAGGCAGCCCGCGGCTGCCCGGTTAAAGTGATCCTGGAGACGGGGCTTTTAACCGACGCCGAGAAGATCGCCGGTTGCCAGGCGGCAAAAAAAGGAGGAGCCCGCTTTGTGAAAACCTCAACCGGGTTCGGCCCGGGCGGGGCAACTGCTGCCGATATCCGTCTGCTGAAGAAGGCCGCCGGTACAGGGATGGGTGTGAAAGCTTCCGGGGGCGTGCGCACCCGCGAGATCGCCCTGGAGATGATCGCTGCCGGTGCTTCCCGTATCGGGACCAGCTCCGGAGCGGCGCTCATGGAAGGCTGCAGGCCGGGTCCGGCGGACTGATCGCCTTTTTGTGATGCATCTCTTTTCAAAATAGTGGCAGTATGATAGATTACAGGTGTTGTCAGGAAAGTTACCGGCCAGAAGACGGCACCGGTAACTTTGTCTAAACGGGGGAGAGAAGATGAAACTACCACAGATAACAGTGTACACCGACGGAGCTTGCTCCGGAAATCCCGGCCCCGGGGGCTGGGCTGCCGTGATCATGGAAGATGGTGCTGGTGCGGTCACCGGGGAGATCTCCGGGGGCGAAGCGCATACCACCAATCAGCGGATGGAGCTGCTGGCGGCGATCAAGGCTCTGCGGGCGCTTCCCGAGGCCAGCAGGGTCCGCCTGCACAGTGACAGCGCCTATCTGGTCAATGCTTTTCTGCGCCGCTGGATCCCGCGCTGGCAGATGAACGGGTGGCGAACTGCCGCCAACAAACCGGTCCAGAACCAGGATCTCTGGCGTGAACTGGTTGATCTTTCCGGAAAACATCGTGTTGAGTGGATCAAGGTAAAGGGACACAGCAACGATCTTTACAACGATCGCTGTGATGAGCTGGCCCGCCGGGCGATTCCCCGGGAGGACAGTTGAACCTGTGTCCGGGTTTACCTGAAAGGGCCGGTCCCTGGAAGTAAGGGGTTCTGTGGATCAAAGGCACGGTGTGCCCGGGGAGCTGAAAGCATGCGCCGATTGGGTATTCTCACGGGGGGAGGCGATTGTCCGGGAATCAATGCTGTTATCCGGGCAGTCACCAAAAGTGCTCTTTACCGCTACAATATCGAGATGATCGGTTTCAACAACGGCTTCAAGGGATTGGTGGAAAATGAAGCCTGGCTGATCGGCGAAGCGGCCGCCTCCGGCATTCTTCACCGTGGCGGCACGATCCTGGGGACAACCAACCGGGATAATCCTTTCAGCTTTCGTGTTACCGGGGCCGCCGGGGAACTTTCCTACGAGGATCGCTCCGCCGATGCCCTCCGCCATATCGATGAATGGAACCTCGACGGTCTGATCGTTGTCGGCGGCGACGGCAGCCTGACCCTGGCCCATCGTTTCACCGAAATGGGGTTGCCGGTGATCGGGATACCGAAAACGATCGACAATGATCTCGGGGCTACAGAGGTCACTTTCGGTTTTGATACGGCGGCGGCGACGGCAACGGAGGCGCTCGACCGCCTGCATACGACCGCCGAATCACACCACCGGATCATGGTTCTGGAGGTGATGGGCAGAAATGCCGGCTGGATCGCCCTGCAGGCAGGGATGGCCGGGGGCGCCGATATTGTCCTTATTCCCGAACTTCCGTTCAACTATGAACAGATCATTGCCAAAGTGCTCCAGCGCCGTTCCCGGGGCAAGAGATTCAGTATCGTGGTCGCCGCCGAGGGCAGTTTCCCCGAGGGTCTGGCCCCGGTTTACCGTTCTTCCGGCGGTGGGAGGAAAAAGTTGGGCGGGATCGGGGAGATTGTTTCCGCGGAGCTGGAGCGAAGGACGGGGCTGGAGAGCAGGGCAACCGTTCTGGGACACCTGCAGCGCGGCGGTTCGCCGACACCCTTTGATCGTGTTCTGGCGACCCGTTTTGGCGTTGCCGCCGTGGAGCTGGCTGCAGCCGGTCGCTGGAATGAGATGGTCTGCCTGCAGAGCGGAACGATCCGGGGAGCGCCCCTGACCGAGGCAATTGCTGAAATAAAACGGATCGATCCCGGAAACGAGCAGCTGAGAGCAGCAGCGGCCGTGGGGATCTCCTTCGGTTGCCAGCTACCGGTGCCGAGGCAAATCGGATCAAGGTGAGCGGCAATTGATGGACCAAAGGGTCAAGGTAAAAATGGCTGCACCAGGCAATATCGTCTAACTGCAACAGACACTTCTGCAAGATCATCTTACAAGGTCCATAAAAAAAGATAGAGACGATATCCGGACAGTTTATGGGCAACCTAGACCGGAAATAACGGTTTCAGCCGGGCTGGTGGGTATGGCTCTGCCTGCGCCGGCGCCACTATTGCCAGAAGGAGTGAGGGGCCGTGAAATTACGGGGGAATGCTGTTGTCGCCCAATCGGGGGGGCCTACCGCCGTGATCAACAACAGTGTTTGCGGGGTGGTCCAGGAATGGTTGAAGGGTGAACCGCCGGGCAAACTTTACGGGGCTCTCTTCGGGATCAGGGGGGTTCTGGAAGAGAATCTGCTCGATCTGGGCAAGCAGCCGCCGTACATTATCGAGGGCCTCCGTTACACGCCCGGCGCTGCCCTCGGATCGAGCCGTTACAAGCTGGCGAGGGAAGAAGATTTCGCCCGGCTGCTCGATGCGTTCAGAAAGCATGATATCCGCTATTTTTTCTATATCGGCGGCAATGATTCCATGGATACGGCCGATCGGATCAATCGTTTTGCCGATCGGGTCAACTACGAGATCCGGGTGATCGGCATTCCCAAAACGATCGACAATGATCTACCCTGTACCGATCATACCCCGGGCTACGGCAGCGCCGCCAAATTTCTGGCGGCAACAGTGAGCGAGACCGGCCTTGATCTGAAGGGTCTTGTGACCAGCAATCGTATTGTTGTTCTCGAGGCCATGGGCCGGAATGCGGGTTGGCTTACCGCTGCCGCCGCCCTGGCTAAAAGAGAGGAGTGCGATGCGCCTCATCTGATCTATTTGCCGGAAGTCCCTTTCAGCAAGGAACGTTTTCTCGAAGAGGTCGCCGAGAACTATCGCGAGTACCGCTACGTTTATATTGCCGCTTCCGAGGGCATCCGTTTCGACAACGGCAGCTATGTCTATGCGGGGGGAGAAAAAGATCCTTTCGGGCATGCCCGTCTCGGCGGATTGGCCGATACCCTGAAGGAGATGATCGAGGAGCAGCTGGGGGTCAATGTCCGGGGCATCTCCCTGGGGACGCTGCAGCGGGCGGCGGCACATTTTGCTTCCCGAACCGATGCCGATGAAGCATACCTGGTCGGGGCTGCTGCAGTGAAGGCGGCGTTCAGGGGTGAAACCGATATCATGATCACCCTGCTCCGGGAAGAAAGCGGCGGCCTGTACCGCTGTACCAGCGGAACAGCGGTTCTTTCCGCCGTGGCAAACGTTGAAAAAAAGGTGCCTGCTGGCTGGATCTCTCCCTCGGGAAGCTATATCCAGGATATCTTCTTGCAGTATGCCCATCCCCTGATCGAGGGTGAAGTCAATCCGGTATTCAGAAATGGGCTGCCGGATTTCGTTCACCTGCAAAATTTTGATCTCCCTGAATTGAGAAGGAGGCTCGACCGCGATGTCGCTGGTGTCACTGAATGATATTCTAGGCAAGGCCGAGAAGGAAGGTTATGCTGTCGGAGCGTTTAACTGCAACAATATGGAGATCGTGCAAGCCATCGCCCGGGCGGCCGAGGAGGAGAGAGCGCCGGTTATCATCCAGGCCAGCCAGGGCGCGATTCGCTATGCCGGGCTGCAGTATATTGTGGCCCTGGTAAAGCAGGCTGCTGCGGAGGTGTCCGTGCCGGTGGTGCTGCACCTTGACCACGGAACCAGCTTTGAGCAGGCGATTCAATGCATCCGCTACGGTTTTTCCTCGATCATGATCGACGGTTCGCAGTATCCCCTGGAAGAAAATATCGAGCTGACTGCAAAGGTGGTTGAGGTTGCTCATGCGGCGGGTGTTTCCGTGGAGGGAGAGCTGGGCCGGATCGGCGGGACCGAGGATGATATCAGCGTCAGCGACGCTGAGGCCTTCTTTACCGATCCCGCGGAGGCAAATTACTTTGTGAAGCAGACCGGGGTCGATGCGCTGGCCATCTCCATCGGGACGGCCCACGGCCGTTACAAGGGGGTGCCCAGACTCGATTTTCCCAGACTGAAGCAGATCAAGGAAGCGATCCCCTGCCCGATCGTGCTGCACGGTTCTTCCGGGGTGGCTGATGGTGATATCAAAAAAGCGGTGAAACTCGGGGTCAGCAAGTTCAATATCGATACCAATATTCGCGAGGCCTTCACCGGGGCGATATATGATTATCTGGCGGCACAGCCGCATGAAATAGACCCGCGCAGTGTTCTGAAGCCGGCTCGCGATGCCGCAACTGCCATTATCAGGGGGAAGATCCGCCTTTTCGGTTCCTCCAACAGGGCCTGAAAGACTGCCGGGGGCCGCCGGGTTTTCTGCGCTAGTAAGGGGGCGCTATCTTGGCCACCAGCACGATCTGCATCACAGCAAAGGCCAGGAGAACAGCCCAGGAGTAGTAATCGTTTTTACTCATCCGCAGCACCTTCATCTTTGTTCGCCCGGCTCCACCGGTGTAGCAGCGCGATTCCATGGCGGTGATCATCTCTTCGGCCCGCCTGAACGCATTGATAAACAGGGGCAGCAAGACCGGGAAAAGGTGCGTGATCTTTTGAATAAAATTACCGCGTCCGAAGTCGACACCCCGGGCAGTTTGCGCTTTGATAATCTTCTCGGCTTCCTCGGCCAGCGTGGGTACAAAGCGCAGGGCGATCACCATCGTCAGGGCCAGCTCCTGGGCGGGGACCCTGATCCGCTGCAGCGGCCGGAGCAGGGCTTCGGTGCCGTCGGTCAGTTCAACCATGGAGGTGGTCAGGGTCAGGATGGTGGTCAGAAGAAAAAGCAGAAGGACCCGGATAGACATCAACGTGCCGATATGCAGTCCGGCATCGGTGGCTTTGAGCAGCCACCAGGAGAAGATAACCTTCGAACCCGGCGGTTTCTGGAAAAAGATCTGAAACAGCCACATCATCGCCAGAAAGGGCAGCATCGGTCGCAGCCCCCGCAAGGCGTATCCGAGCGGAATCTTTGCCGCCAGGATCAGGGCGAGAGCAAAGGCGGCAAAAAAAGCGTAAGCAGTGTAGTTGTTGGTGAACAGGAGCAGGGTGATCAGGCCGGTGGTGCCGGCGATCTTGGTCCGCGGATCGAGACAGTGCAGCGTTGTATCTCCGGGAAAGTAGATCCCTAGGGTCAGGTTTTTGGTTAGTTCCAACTTTGCTCTCCCCCCGGTGGATTCAGAAATTTAATGATTTCGGTAACTGCTTCACCAATATTGAGCACTCCCGTCGGCACGGCAAACCCCTTCTCCCGCAAAAGCTGCATGATCTCGATCACCTGCGGCGGCTCCAGACCGATCTGCTGCAGCCGGTCGATCCTGCTCAGCACCTCCCGGGCAGGACCGTCGTCGATAATTTTACCCTGATCCATGGTGATGATCCGATCCACCAGGCGGGCAACATCGTCCATGCTGTGAGAGATCAAGATCACGGTGATCTTTTTTTCCCGGTGCAGCGCTTTGACCACATCGAGGATCTCCTTACGGCCCCGTGGGTCCAGCCCTGCAGTAATCCCGTCAAGAATCAGAACCTTGGGCCGGCAGGCCAACACCCCGGCGATGGCCGCCCTTTTCTTCTGCCCCCCGCTTAAAGAGAAGATATCCCGGTGGAAAAAGGTGTCGAAATCGAGCCCGACCAGCTGCATCGTCTCCCTGATTCTCTGCTGAACCTCCGCCGGCGAGCATCTCTGGCGGGTCGGCCCGAAGGCGATATCCTCTCCAACCGTGGTTTTAAAGAGCTGATGTTCGGGGTTTTGAAAAACATAGCCCACCTTGAATCTGATCTGGACCAGATCGGTCTTGCGGTTGGCGGTATCTTTTCCGTCAATCAGCACCCGGCCGCTTTTGGGGATAAACAGGGCGTTGAAATACTGGCCCAGGGTCGATTTGCCGGACTGGGATGGACCGATTAGACCGACAAATTCCCCATCATCAATATGCAGGCTGATGTTGAACAGAGCCTGCCGGGCAAAGGGGGTCCCTTCCTTGTATGTATGGTTCAGACTTTCGATTTCAATTGGCATAGACTGCTGACAAGCTCCTCTGCATGCAAAATACCCGGGTCTACCGGAAACCCTCTTTTTTTAAGCTCACCAGCCAGCTGCGCGGAGACCGGTATATCGAGACCGGCAGCTTCGAGCAGGGCGGTCCGGTTGAAGATATCCTCCGGGGGGCCGTCCCTCTTGATCGCTCCATGATCCATGACTGCAACCCGTTTGAAGTGAACCGCTTCGCTCATGAAATGAGTGATGAAGACAATGGCGATCCCTTCCTCGCGATTCAGTTTTTTCAAACTCTCGAGGACCTGTCTTCGCCCGAATGGATCCAGCAGCGCCGTCGGTTCATCGAGAACGATGCAATCGGGTTTCATCGCCAGAACACCGGCGATGGCGACGAGCTGTTTTTGCCCTTCCGACAGATGGCAGATCGATTCGCGGCGGTACTTGAATATATTCAGGGCAGAAAGCGCATGATTGACCCGTCTCCTGATCTCTGCAGGGGGAACCCCCAGATTCTCGGGGCCAAAGGCGACATCCTCCTCCACGATGGAGCTGATCAGCTGATTATCGGGATTCTGAAAGACCATCCCGACCCTTTTGCGGATCTCTTTGATCTTTTCCGGATCGCTGTTAGCGGTGGAGATACCGCGGATGAGCACCTTGCCGGTGGTTGGAACAAGCAGCCCGTTGAAGTGGCGGGCCAGTGTCGATTTCCCCGATCCATTCGGACCGATAATGGCCAAAAACTCGCCCCTGTTGATCTGCAGATCGATCTTCTTTAACGCCCGGACGGGATCTGCAAAACCGGATTCGTAGGTAAAGGTTGCCTCTTTGAATTCAATAAGGTATTCCACGGTTAACCTCCGGTACGCCTGGGTTGCAATGATCTCTGGGGCTGAATATGGGGTAAGCAGGGAACCAATGTTTTACTTCTACATGAAGCGGCTTATTCCTGTCATCTTCTGAAATGTCATTATTGATACATTTTGCCCATTTAATCAAATTATTATAAAAATAATAATAATAGATCTCTTGAGCCGAGTCATCGATAATCCTGGGGAAAATTCTACAGACTGGCAGTGCCGCACGGGTAGCCCTCCAGACCGGAAAATGATGAGCTGGAAGGTGCCTTATCCGGAACTAGCGGCTGGCACCGCCCCCGCCGGAAGAGCCGCCGCCAAAGCCGCCTCCCCCGAAACCTCCCCCTCCGAAACCGCCGCCACCGAAGGTGCCCCCGCCGAAGCCGCCGCTGCCAAAGGGGCCCTGGCCGGAACTCCCGAAACCGCCGGGCGGAAATCCGCGCCAGTGACGCCGGCCAAATAGTATGGAGATGAGCGGAATGATCAGAATAAGAATCAACAGAGGGATAAAGATAAAGCCCGCCGGACCAAACCCGCCTTTCGATCGATCGCGGTACTCTTCCAGCGGCGCAAGGACTCCCTCCGGATCGACGCCGTATTCAGCAGCAACCTCTGCTGCCAGGGCCAAGTAGCCCTGCCGGATCCCGGCCGCATAATCCTTGCTGTGCCACTCGGGAAGCACATATTGATCGAGGATATAGCCTGCTTTACCATCGGGGATGGCCCCCTCGAGGCCGTAGCCCACCTCGATGCGCACCTTGCCGCCCTGATCGGCGAGCAGCCTTTCCCGGTCCACCAGAAGCAGGAGCCCGTTATCTTTATCCTTCTTGCCCAAACCCCAGCTGCGAAAGAGCGACAGGGCGTACTCCTCGATCGGTTTTCCCTCCAGGCCTTCCACCGTAACCAGAACCAGCTCCGCTCCTGTTTTACGCTCCAGCGCATCTCCGATGGCGGAAAGCTCTGCTACTGTAGCCGCATCTATCAGGTTGCCGAAATCATTCACGTACGCAGCGCTCTCCGGGGGCGGCATGATCGCCTCGACAGGGACTGTTCCCCAGAAGGAGGCAAAAAAAATGATCACGGCTACACTTATCCGCAGCGCTTGTTTCACCAGATTCTCCCCTTAAAAAGATCTGTCAGATAGGGCAAAGAAAGCGATTCCCGCTTGCCGCTTACTCGTTGAACTCAACCTCGGGGACAGTATGGGCTCCTTCATCGGCCTCAAAGTAAGCCCTGCTGCCAAAACCGAACAACCGGGCGATGAGCAGGGTCGGGAAGCGGCGAACAGCGGCATTGATCTCGTTTACCGAACCGTTGTAATCCCGCCGGGCCACGGCGATACGGTTTTCGGTGCCGGCCAGTTCGTCCTGCAGCTGGCGGAAATTGGCATCGGCTTTCAATTCGGGATAATTTTCGACAATTGCCAGCAGCCGGGACAGGGCGCCGGACAGCTCCAGATCGGCGGCGGCAGCGGATTCGGGGTCGCCCACCGCTCCGGCCAGTCTCGCCCGGGCGGAGCTGACGCTGTCGATGACCTCTCTTTCATGAGCGGCATAGCCCTTGACCGTGGCGACCAGGTTGGGGATCAGATCGAGGCGCCGCTGCAGCTGGTTTTCAACCTGGCTCCAGTTGTTGTTGACCTGTTCATCCAGGTTGACCAGGCGGTTATAACTTCCGGCCAGCGGTAGGGCCAGGATCAGCACCAGAACGACCACTCCAAGCAAGATCTTCAATCCGGTTTTCATTGCACTGCCTCCTTCTGTAGCCAGCTCCAGGGTATTGATCTATATTCAATTTGCACCACTATTTTAACTTAAAAATAAGGGAACGTAAAGAGTGTCCGGGGAATTGAACCGGTACACAGCAACTTGAACCCTTATTTTTATCAGGGAAAAAGATCCGGTCGGGGTTGAAGCCCCTGCAGTGATGCAGATCTGGGATGATGGGGCGGTTGTCTATTCAAACTTTCTCGGGCGGGTTGCCGGGCGAACTTTACGCCTGGCGGGGCCGGCTGTCAGCCTCAAAACCTCTGATCCGCTGCAGCCCCAAAACAAGAATAACCGTGATGATGGTTCCGATGATCAGCTCGATAATACCGTGTGAAACAGCGACGAAAAGAGCGCCGGCAAAGGGCAGATATCCCCGTAGAACGACCATCCCCAGAACAAGTACGGTGTTGGTGGCGCTGCCGACAGCCCCGCCCAACGCTATGGCAAAAACCCGGTTAATTCTTCTGGTGGCGGCGTAAGCGAAATAGGCGAAAACACCGATAAACAGCCGTGGCAGGATCGCTACCAGGGGATCGGCAAACAAAGGGCTGTCCGCTCTTAAAAAGCTGATGATCCCGAAAATCAGTCCGATCAGGAAGCCGACTACGGGCCCTTCAAGGATCCCCCCCAAAATGGCCGGTATATGCATGATCGTCATATTCCCTGCCGGGGTGGGGGCGGGGATAAAACCGAGAAAGGGGATATAACCCATTAAAATAGCGATCCCCCCCAGTATACCGGATATAACGATCTTGCGGGTTGTAAGTTTCAACAGCAACTCCTCCTTTATGAGCAAATGTTGAGAAAAGATAACAATCTTTCTTTGAATTCTACGTCAACCCCCGAAATCCTTTATTTAATTTTATTACCAGTTCAGGACCTAATTTACAAAACGGCGGTGTATTCACCTCAGTCTATTTGCCAGTGTTGCAGTCTCTATCAAAAACAGATCGGTGATCAAAGGAGCTGGTAAAACAAATATTTGGAAGGGCAGTCTGTTTCAAAATGCTGAAGAAGATCTTTTGAAGCCGGCGCGGGGCAAAGAAGTTACCGAAAAACATCCCAACATTAATCACCGGGAACAGGCCAAAGAACCAGCTGTTAACCCCTGAGCACGGAAAGAAGCCTTTTTTCATCCAGCAGCAGATCAAGGGCCTCCTCGCTGGATCTAACCAGCACGTTGGCGGTAGCAAGCAGCGGCGCGTACAAGCCCTCTGATTCGAGTACAGCGATCGACAGCGCTGCCGCGTTGAACATGAGCAGGTCGTTTCTCCCGTTGCCGATGCAGGCGCAGAAAGGCCCGCCCAGCCTATCGGCAAACCGATATTTGCTCTCTCCGGCATGAGCGGTACTGTAAATCTCGAGCGTGACCGGCAGCCCCGCCAGCTCCCTGGCTGCGGTTTTCTGCGTGTCGGAGGTGAGAACATAGAGACGGTAATTTTCCGCCAAGCGGGCGATGCGCTGCTTCACGCCTTCCTTGATCAATCCATCCACGGCAATGGTGCCGTTGAAGTCCATGAGCACATTTTCCAGCGTTAAGATTCCATATCCGGGGATCTCAAATCTCATTGTCATCTCTCCTACCAGCAAAAACTTTTTTCTTCTTTACCCCACCCCCCAATAACTGATCACGGGGACGGTGACTTTTGAGTCAAGGGGACGGTGACTTTGACTCACCACATCAGGGTCAGCTTTGAGTCAAGGGGACGGTGACTTTGACTCACCACATCAGGGTCAGCTTTGAGTCAAGGGGACGGTGACTTTGACTCACCACATCAGGGTCAGCTTTGGCCTTTACTGCCTGAAAGCAGTCTCCGGGCCAAACCCGAATACCGGGATGCGGTCACAGCAGGAAAAGCGGCGTACGGCAGCGTTGATCTTTTCGCCATGGTGTTGCTAAATCTATCTGCGCCCAGTCCAGGCCGGTTCGCCCGACAGTCGAAAAAAGTTGGCGTCGGCCTTCAGCTCAGGATACTATAACGATCGCCTCCCAGTTCACGTTTGGCGTAACCCTTTACTTCGGGGCAAAGCGGTACTGCAGCTTTGTTTCAGTGGTTATTTATCAGCGCCCTGGCCGGGTTGATCAGGTTGTTGCGATTCCCGGCCAGTACCAACAATAAAACAACCCCCACCTGCAATAGTTACGCAATTTTGTTTTGCTCAATAAATTGTATCCCAAACTGCTGATACGGTAAAGGTACAGGTTAACAGGCAAGTACTTGATATTTCCCGCAGTTTTACCGCGAGCGGCAAAGGAAAGCACAGGTGAATTTCTTTGATGAACTATCCAATGCCATGAACAAGTGATATGGTTACTTTGGAACAATTGGATGATTATAAAAGTGATGGCAAAGATATTCCGTGGAGGCGCTTGCATGATCAATAAAACTTGGCCTGTGCTTCTTTTGCAGTTGATATTCCTGCTCCATAACTGTACAGCCTGCAGCCCGGACAACCGCTTGCTGTACGATCCCAATTTTGATGAGCATGCGCAATGCCTTGATGCTTCTGAAAGTCCCAACTTTGATTACTCTTGCACCATAGAGGTCAACGGACAGCCACCTGAAGGAAGTTGCCTATCCCTGGTCTATAATGTAAATATTCTTCTCAAGGGCAAAACGGCGTCTTATGAAAATGTATGCGTAACCTGCCTGCTGAACAGTGTCGTTCAGGATTTACTGAGTAACAGCCGCAAATATTTCGGTACTGATGTCTCCGAACAGATCACCCTTTCAAAAGAGAATTCCGCTTTGGGAGTTGCCTTGAGCACCTGGATTGAAGATGCTGTACCCCGGTCCCAACTGCAAAACTGTTTAGAAAAGCCTTTCAAGGTAAAGGTTAAATGGGCTCACGGGGAGGAGTATGTTCTCATAGATGATCAAGAAATTAAGTTGTACTCTGTCGAAAATGGGCAAACAGGCGGGGAAGAAAGGTGGTGATTCTGTGACCACGAAAACTGCGGAACTCATGGTGGAAGGTATCTCTTGCAACCATTGCGTTGCGTTGGTCAAAAAGGCTTTGGAGCAATTAAGTGGAATCCAGCGGGTCGAGGTGGATCTAAAGGCAAAAAGGGTACACGTTGAATATGATCCGGCAGCAGTGAATTACGAGTCCATGAAAAAGGCCGTTGAAAATCAGGGCTACCGGTTAGTATGAAATTCCCAATTCGGCAACCGACAACATAGATCTTTATCAGGGCTGCGTAATGTGAGAATTACCTGGAAGGGTAATTGGCAATTTGCTGTTTAGGAAAAATTAATTCAAAGGTACAACTTTTAACCCCGAGAATTGTAGAAAACAGCTCTAACAACCCCTAAATTATGAAGGAAAGAGCATCCATAAAAGGTCGTTACACGTTTCTAAGTTTCCGGAGCCACGATCGTAAATTAACTGATGCTTGTGAGTAAAATGTTGGTGGGGGGAGGGGATTGGAAAAACCAGCTTTAAGCAGGAGAAGAGAGACCTCATTCCGGAAGGTAGTGTTGTGAGAAAAACAACCAACGGAGGAGGCCTCTCAAGTAATAGTGATGTGGTTTAGGACTACTGGCAAACAAGACCCAGCGGTATTTTGAAAAATGTTTTCTGGAGCGAGGAAATTTACCCGTTAGGTATTGACACAGTGAACTGATGCGATTTCTTGAAGCAGAAAGCTAGGGCATGATATAATTGGATCATTCGGATGGGTCAGGAGTTGATGGGATGACCGACCAGAGAACCGATGGCCATGATCTGATGTCCCCGAAGAAGTCCATTTCATGGAGCTGCCCAAACTATTTGATGAAAAGATCTCTCTTGTCTAGGACGCCCCCGTTGTGCAATGGATGACCTTTATCGACGGAAAATAGAAGGGGGTGATGGAAGTGCTGGCTCAAAAAAACAAGGATATCAAAAGCGCCTATGACCTGTTGCAGATCATTAGCCAGGATGAAAAAGCGAGAATGATCTATGAAGCCAGACAAGCGGAGATCCACGATCAGTTGACCCGCCTTCATTCAGCTCATCAAAAAGGTAGGTTCGAGGGCAAGGCCGGGGGCTTGGAAGAAGCCAAAGTTAACTTTGCCAGACTGATGCTGTCGGAAGGCGAAGATATAGTCAAGATCGTTAATTACACCGGTCTGTCCAGGGAAGAAATGGGAAAATTGTAGCTGCGCAGAGTAAAAAGCCGTTGCTGCAACTCGCATTATTTACGGCAGGCGGAATATAGGAAAGCAGTTGAAACAGACCAATAGGACAGGACTCCGTTAGGTAAACCGCAATGTAAGTATTACCCGCTACCAATAGCCAGTATTCCACTTATCTGACTTGCACTAAACCCTGTAACCGCCGGGGGGGTGATCACCTGTGCTCGAGCTCCGGCCCGTCATGGCTATAAGCCTCTGTTATATTGCTGGCATTGCCCTGGGGCGGCTCTGGTTGGAGGCGCCGCTGTGGGCGCTGCTGCTGCCGGTGCTGCTGTTTATTGCCATGGGATGGGCTCTCTGGAAAAAACGTCTCAGTCTCTTTGCAGCGGTTTTGTTTTTGATAGCGACGGCCGCCGGGGCGGGCGCTTTTTTTGTGGCTTTCTACCCGCAAAGCGCCGGCGAGGGGCTGCTCGATTATGTTGATCGTCCAATTTATGTCGAGGGGATGATTACAGAAGAACCGCTGTACTACGACGACCACAGCGCCTATGTTCTGCAGGTGGACAGGGTGGAGCTGCCGGAAGGGCGCCGCCATGTTGCCGGCAAACTTCTGGTCAAGGTCTACGGTGATGAGCAGGAGTTTTACCGCTACGGCGAAAGGCTGCGCCTGCGCGGCGCCATTGTCGACCCCCCGGGGAGGAGGGTGCCTGGCGGCTTTGACTATGCTTTCTACCTACGTTCGCAGGGTATCGACGGGCTGCTCTACCCCAAGGCGCTCCAGATCAGCTCCCTGGGCGACGGTGATCCGGGGCGGCTGCCTGCTTCCGCCATCGCCCTGCGCAGCCGCCTGACCGATGTCATCGATAGAAACCTACCCTCGCCGGCGGCGGAACTTTTGACGGGCATCCTTTTCGGACAACGCAGCCGTCTGCCGGAAGAGGTGCAGGCCAGTTTCCGAAATTCAGGTGTAGGTCACCTTCTTGCAGTTAGTGGTCTTCACGTAGGGTTGGTGGCGGCGCTGATCCTGGGACTGTGGCGCCTGCTGGGCCTGCGGGGGAAACTGCCGTTGTTTATGGCCATCATTCTGGTTTTCGGTTATGCTTACCTCACGGGGATGCGCCCCTCGGCGCTGCGAGCAGCGGTGATGATCTCTTTTGCCCTGGGAGCGCTGCTGCTCGAGCGGGAGCGGGATCTGCCGACAACGGTAGTGCTGGCTGCCCTGGCGACCCTGTTGATAAATCCTCTTTACCTTTTTACCATCGGTTTCCAGCTCTCCTATACAGCCACTCTGGCGATTATCTACCTGCAGCCGCCGCTGGCTGAAGCGGCCCGGAATTTGAAGTTGCCCGGGTTCATCCGCTCTCTGCTGACGGTGACCCTGGCGGCGCAGATCGGGGTTTTACCTTTATGCGCCTACTATTTTCAGCATATTCCGGTGGGGGCGCTCTTGTTTAACCTGCTTTTGCTGCCGCTGATGTCACCGTTGGTGGGCCTGGGATTGGGCGGGGCGCTGCTCGGGCTTATCTTTCAGCCCGCTGCAGCGGTGCTGCTGTTCCCCTGCCGACTGCTGCTGGAGCTGTCGCTTGCGATCACCGGTTTGGCCCGTTACCCGTTCTTCTACCGGCCGATCTATCCGCCGGGGCCGGCCGGACTGGTACTGATCTATGCGCTGTTCGCCGCCGCCCTTACTTTCTACTACCGATACCGCTCCCGGCAGCAAAAGGAAGCGGTCTCAGCGGTTTCCCCGGATAGAACCGATCTACAATCGCAAAAGCAACCGGGGATACTCCCGGCGGGTGTAAAAATTACTTTCCCCCGCAAGTGGTTACTGTTTTTTGCTCTCGGGACTGCTGTTATACTGCTGTGGGGGGCCGGCCCGATCCAGTCCCGTTCTTCTGATCTGGTGATTACCTATCTGGATGTGGGCCAGGGGGCGGCAGCCCTGGTGGAGGCGCCCTGCGGAACCACGATCCTGATCGACGGGGGAGGGGATCCGCCGCACCGGGGTGATCCGCGAAGAACGGGTGAGATGGTGCTGCTCCCCTTTTTGAGAAGAGAGGGGATCCGTTTTATCGATCTGGCGGTGATCAGCCATCCTCACGAGGATCATTTCGGCGGTATGCTGCCCCTGGTGGAGGAGATCCCCATCGGAGCTTTGCTGATCTCGCCGGTGCCGGGTGAATCGCCGTTCTACGATCAACTTCTGGATGAGGCCTCTTTCCGGGGTATTCCTGTTGAAAAAGGTGCGGCCGGGCGCTGCTGGAACTCCCCATCCGGCCTGTTTATAGAGACTTTCGGTCCTCCGGAGAAGCTTTTTGAAGGGACCAACAGCGATCTGAACAACAACTCGCTGGTGATGAAGCTGAGCTACAGGGAGGTGAGCTTTCTTTTCTGCGGCGATATCGAGGAGGCGGCGGCCTGCGATCTATTCAAAAGAAAAGCGGCTCTCAAGGCGGCGGTGCTTTTGATTCCCCATCACGGTAGTTTCATGGAGTCGCTTCCGAGACTTGTTCGTGCGGTGAGGCCGCAGCAAGCGGTTATTTCGGTGGGTCCGAATTCCTTCGGCCATCCTCGTCCGGAAACATTGACTTCCCTGGAAGAAGCCGGCGTTATAACCTGGCGCACTGATCTGCACGGCAGTGTCATTTTCCGGACCGATGGAGTCAGTCTACGGGTGGAAACGATGCAGAAGCCGGCGCTGACCAGGTGATCCAGACCTGAGGACCGGTGTGTAAAAGACGGGACTGCGGCTGGTACCGGGCGGGGCCAAACTTCTTGGGTGGGGAGAAGGTTCGGAATCCCTTCCTATTTGTATTTTCGGTACAGAGCCATAATCTCCGCATTTACTTCTCGACTAGCGGTTCCAACGTATTTACGTGAGTCAAAGTCACCGTCCCCTTGACTCAGTCCTCTTGACTCACTATATTTTGTCTCCCCCAACTCATAAGTGAGTCAAAGTCACCGTCCCCTTGACTCATTGGTCTTTGACTCACCGTCCCCTTGACTCATTCACCGGGATTATCTTCTGTATCGGTCTTTTTTAAAGGGCAAGTTTCTTTGGATTCCGGGGATAATAGAGAAAAGCAATGAGACGGAGTGGAATGGATGCGTATCTTGATGCTTAGCTGGGAATATCCGCCCCGGGTGGTCGGGGGGATTGCCCATGTGGTCAGCGAACTTTCCCGCGCTCTGGCCAGCGAGGGAAATGAGGTTGAAGTGGTTACCGCTCTGGAAGAAAACTTGCCGGAGATGGAAACGGGCGGCGGGGTGACCGTCCACCGGGTCGCGCCCTATCACGGACGTCCCCTTAATTTTTTTGCCTGGGTTCACCAGCTCAACCTGGCCATGCTCGAGAAAGGGGTGCGCCTCTGCCGGGAAAAAAGCTTTGATCTGGTGCATGCGCACGACTGGTTGGTCGCCTATGCCGGGCGGGGTCTCAAACATATCTTCCAGATTCCCCTGATCGCTTCGGTTCATGCCACTGAATTCGGGCGCAACCACGGTCTGCATACCGATGAGCAGCGTTATATCGGCGAGGTGGAGTGGTCCCTGACCTACGAGGCCTGGAAGGTGATCTGCAACAGCCGTTACATGCGCTCGGAGATTGAAGGGGTCTTCAACCTGCCCCCGGACAAGATCGCCATTATCCCCAACGGGATCCGTGCGGAGGCTTTTCAGGTCTCCGCTCCCGATCCGGCGGTGCGGCAAAGATTTGCGGCGGCGGAGGAGAAGGTTCTTTTTTTTATCGGCCGATTGGTCCGGGAGAAGGGGGTGCAGGTGCTGCTGGAGGCCCTCCCGAAGATCAGCGAGAGGATTCCGAACCTGCGTCTGGTCATCGCCGGGGAGGGTCCTTATGCCGAAGAGCTGCACCGTCATACTTTAAACCTGGGCCTCGATCGCCGGGTTACCTTTGCCGGCTATATCGATGAAGAGACGCGCAATCAGCTTTACGCCCTGGCTGATCTTGCTGTTTTTCCCAGTCTGTATGAGCCTTTCGGACTCGTGGCTCTCGAGGCAATGGCTGCCCAGACCCCGGTAGTGGTGAGCGACACCGGGGGCTTTGCCGAGACAGTTCAGCATGGGGTCAACGGGATCAGGGTTGCCGTGGAAAATGATTTCGAACTGGCGGAGCAGATCGGTATGCTGTTGGCTCATCCGGATGCGGCCCGCCGCCTGGCTCGAAAGGCTTTGCAGGATGTTGAGCGGCATTACTCCTGGTTTTCCATCGCCCGGCAGTACGAAGAGATCTACCAGCAGGTTGTTTTTTCACCCGAGGCCCGGCGTTGGCGCCGCTGCTCCCCGAAGGAACCGTCTCCCGAAAAGCGGGAACCGGTTACTTCCACCGCTGCCTCCCGGCCGTCTCGCTACAGCTGATCGCGTTCGGGGAATGAGCTGCGGGTAAGGAATACCAACAGGGCCTGCATCGAGAAGATCTTCCTACATTCATGGGGGTGACCATCCTTGAAAGCAGTGATCATGGCGGGGGGTGAAGGTTCGCGGCTGCGCCCGCTCACCTGCGACCGGCCCAAGCCGATGGTGCCGGTGATGAACCGGCCGCTGATGGAGTACAGCGTCGAGCTGCTGCAGCAGCACGGTTTTCGCGAGATCGCGGTTACACTGCAGTATCTGCCCGATCAGATCAAGGATCATTTTGGCAGCGGCAGCCGGTTCGGGGTGAACCTGCATTATTTTGTGGAAGAGGAACCTCTGGGGACAGCGGGTAGCGTCAAGAACGCTGCTGCGATGCTGGATCGAACTTTTGTCGTTATCAGCGGCGATGCGCTTACCGATTTCAACCTTACCGAGGCGCTCGAGTTTCACCGCGCCCGCGGTGCGGTCGCTACCCTGGTTTTGAAATCGGTGGAGAATCCGCTGGAATACGGCGTGGTCATGATCGAACCGGACGGGCGGATCAACCGTTTTCTGGAGAAGCCGGGCTGGGGTGAGGTCTTCAGCGATACGGTGAATACGGGGATCTATATTCTTGAGCCCGAGGTGCTCTCCCTCATCGAATCGGGAAGGATGTTTGATTTCAGCAAGGATCTATTCCCCCGCCTGCTGGAGATGAAGGAGCCTCTGTTCGGCTGCGTGCTGAAAGGGTTCTGGTGCGATGTGGGGGATCTGGGGGAATACCTGCGAGCCCACCGGGAGATTCTGGCCGGTCGGGTCGAGGTGCAGCTGCGGGGACGCGAGCGCCGGAAGGGGATCTGGCTGGAGGAGGGGGTCTCCATCGATTCCCGGGTGCAGCTGTCCGGGCCGCTCTATCTCGGCGCCGGCTGCCATATCGAGAGCGGAGCCAGGCTTGGCGAAGGCACGGTCCTGGGGCCCCGTACCCGGATTGCGGAAAGGGCTTCGGTAAAGCGAGGGCTCACCTGGGAGGGAACCTACATTGGCCGGGATGCCGCCCTGAGGGGGGGGATCCTCGGCAGCGCCGTGCAGCTCGGCGATAGAGCTGCCGTCTACGAGGAGGCGGTTGTCGGTAACGGCACCCTCATCGAGGAGGGGGCCGTGATCAAGCCCGGAGTCAAGGTCTGGCCGGCCAAGGTGATCGAGAGCGGGGTAACCCTGCAAGAAAGCCTTATCTGGGGCACCTCTGTCTCCCGGACTCTTTTCGGCCGCCACGGTATCCAGGGGGAGATCAACCGGGAGATAACCCCGGAGATGGTGGTCCGGCTGGGTGCGGTCTGCGGGTCGCTCCTGCAGGGGCCGGTTCTGGTCAGCAGCGATGCCGACAAGCCCTCGGTGACGTTGCAAAAAGCGCTTGTCGCCGGTTTGCTCTCCTCCGGAGCAGCGGTTCTCGACGCCGGCGAGCTGCTCATCCCCATGGCCAGGCGGGCGACAACCTATCTGAAGGGTTCCGGGGGGATCCATATTGCCTACTCCTCCGGGGATAAGCAGGAGATCCGCCTCTCTTTCTTTGATGCCGACGGGCTGCCCCTTTCGCGGAATATGGAGCGCAAGATCGAGCAGCTCTATTACCGGGAGGATTTTCCGCGCGCTTCTGGCAGCGCCCTCGGGGAGATCCTGCGGCTGCCCGATATGGCGGAGATCTACCGGGCCGAGCTGCTACAAAATATCTCCTTTAGCAAGTTGAACCGGGCGGGCCTGCGGGTGGTGCTGGGCAATCCGACCTCCTATCTGCGCCGTTTCCTGATTCCGCTGCTGCAGGAGCTTTCCTGCACGGTGATCACGGTAAATACCGCCCCGGGGAATGGGTCAGCCGGTCGGGCGGGTGAGCCGCTGTCAGAGCGGTACAACCTGGCCGCGGCGGTGCGCAGCAACAGCGCTACTTTGGGGGCAGTGCTCACCCCGGGCGGCGAGAAAGCGTTTCTGTATGACGAAAGGGGAAAGGCGGTGCAGGGCGATCTCCATACCGCCCTGCTCTCGCTGCTGGTTTTTCGGGAGCAGCGGGGTGGAACGGTGGCTGTTCCGGTGCATGTTTCGCAGGTGATCGAGAAACTGGCCGAGCGTTACCAGGGCCGGGTCCTGCGAACCAGGGCTGCACCGCGCTACCTGATGGCGCCGGGGGAGCAGGGGGGCTCGCCCGAAAAAGGCTGCCCCGGCCTGGCAGCAACCCTGGCCTTCGATGGTGTCGCCGCCCTGATCTACCTGCTCGATCTGCTGGCCGGCCAGGATCTGACCCTGACGGGGCTGCTCGAAGAGATCCCGGCGATCAGGACAACGGAGCGGGAGATCCCCTGCCCCTGGACGATGAAGGGGAGGGTGATGCGTCGCCTGATCCAGGAATCAAGCAACAAAAGGACCGAGATGATCGACGGCCTGAAGATCTATCATCCCCAGGGATGGGCCCTGGTGCTGCCCGATCCGGAGAAACCCTCCTACCATGTTTACAGCGAAGCCTTCTCGGAGGAGTTCTCCGACTCATTGACCGATCTTTATGTGAAAAAGATCGATGCCCTGCTGAAAGAGAGCTGAGGGAAAAACGCTCAATTGCTGTTTTTCAAGGGTAAAAAATCATTTTTCTCGGCGGAAAATCCGTACTTCTCCACGATCTCCAGAACGCTCTGGTGCTGGCTGCGAATGGTCTTGACCCGCGCCTCGCTGTGATGATATTTTTCGGGAGCCGCCTCAAGGATAAAGGACACAGGGATGACGCGGTGGCGCCAGTCGATATGGCAGATGTAGACCTCGTAATCAACATCCTCGATCCAGCATTCAGCGCTGTTCATATCCTTGCCCAGCTTGATCCGGGTGAGCAGGCCGTAGCGGGTCAGGTCCGTGGGCACACCGGTGGTCAGGTGCTGGTTGGTGCAGAAATTACCCAGGGTATAGATCACCAGGGATCTGCGAACAGAGCCATCGGGCAGCTCGACACGGATCCATTCCAGGGGCTGCGGCACATGGGAATGGGTGCCGATGATCATATCGGCCCCCGCGGCGGTGAGCTCGCGGACGATCTCTTTCTGGCGCGGCGTGGGCTCATGAAGATACTCCTCACCCATATGCAGGTACAGTGCGATCAGGTCCGCGCCGGCGCTGCGGGTCTTCTCGATGTCGGCCTTGATCGGTTCGATGGTGTGAAAATTTTCGATATGGTTGATCGCATATTCATGGCCCGCCGGCACCGTTACCCCGTTGATATTGTAGGTGTAAGAGATCAGACCGAGCTTGATCCCGTTGACCTCGACAATGAACGGTCTCTCCCGCTCCTCCCAGCTTTTCGCGGTACCGAAAGTCTTTATGCCCAGGGCGCGGACGCTGTCCAGGGTATCCATCAGCCCGTTGTAGCCACGATCCATGATATGGTTGTTGGCCGTGTTAAAAATATCTATCCCCGCCTCCTTGAAAGCTTCCGAAAGCTCGATCGGTGAGTTGAACAGGGGATAGCTGGTGTAACCGCCGTTCGCTGCTCCGGCCTGGGCCGTCTCCAGGGTGGCGATGGCCAGATCCGCTTCCCGGATCAGCGGGGCGATAATCTCGAAACTGGGGCTGAAATCATATTTGCCGCCGCCCAGATGCGCCTGCTGCAGCTGCGGTTGGTGGGGGTAGGTTGTTCCCACGGAGAGCAGGGTCGCGGTGCGGATATCGGGCGCCGGGGGCTCCCCGTTATTCTGCTTGCCAGGCGGGTCGCTGTTCTCGCCGTTTTTTTCGGGGGTGGTGAAATGGATGCCGGCGTAGATCCCCCCAACCAGTGCGGCGATGAGCAGCAGGATCAGGCCGATCCAACGGATTCGTTGCATGATGATCACTTCCGATCGAATGTTTTCCCTCTGGGATTATATCATGTTATTGCTCCGCTAGGGCGGCAGAAGGGGATAGTTTTTTCAAAAAGTGCAATCCGCCGGAGACGGGGCCCGGTAAGGGGTCTGCCCTTTCTTCCGCGCTGTTTCCGGCAGCCTGCCCGGGCGGGGCCCCGGTTGGGAATGCTCTCTAAGGTGCCCCGGCTCCCGCGGTCTGCTCGACGGGCACGGTTGTCTCCAGTTTCTGATAGAGGCGGTAATCGAGATGGGGGAAAAGGTTATCCGTCTGCTCCAGTTCCTTCAGCCTGCCGGGGTCGATCTCGCCCGCGTCGATCTGACGGGCCAGTTCCCTGAAGTGAAGCAGATGTTTCTCGGCCCTGCTGCGGGCGTAGCCGACCATGGTTTCCGAGGTCATGATGAAGGGCCAGTCGCTGCTCTGCGCCAGCATCAGCTCGCGGGCCGCCTGGGTGAGCGCTCTTCTGGTCAGTCCCTCCGCATCAGGGTGGGCTGTGGCCAGGGCGATCATCTCCCCGGAGGCCCGGTGCAGGTGCCGGTAGAGCCAGTCATTGGTCCCGTTGAGCCAGAATTCATGATAGCCCTTGTCACCCCAGCTCGAAGGGTTGGGCCTGGAGAGCTGCAGCGGATATCCCAGATCGAGATACTCTCCGGGGGTGATCAGCTTGAAGTTATGCTGGTCGTAGGCGATCTTCCGGCAAAGAAAATCAAGCCACTGCGGGCCCTCGAACCACCAGTGGCCGAAAAGTTCGGTATCGTAAGGGGCGATTATCACTGGGGGACGCCCCATCGTTGTAGCCAGATATTTGACCTGCTGCTCCCGGTTAAACATGAAGTTCCCGGCATGGAGAGCGGCTTTTTCCCGGGCCTTCTCCGGGTGATACGGCTCCTTGTACTCCAGCCCCTCGCCGGTGATCCGGTAGTATTTGATCCCGCTGTCGCTGCGCATACCGGGGGGATGAAGGTGGGGGCCGATATATTCAAGGGGCAGATCATAGGCGATGTCGCGGTAAAATTCGCGGTAATCGTAATCACCGGGATAGCCCTCCTGGGAGCTCCAGACCTGTTTGGAGCTCTCCGGGTCCCTGCCGAATGCGGCGACGCCGCTCCTGGTCAGAATGGGGCTGTAGACGCCGTATTTGGGCCGGGGTGAAGCATAGAGCAGACCATGGGTTGCAGTAATGAAATAGTGCAGCCCCAGCTCGCCGGGGATCTCCTCCAGCCCGTGCTCGTAGGCGCATTCGGGCAGCCAGATACCCCGCGGCAGTTCGCCAAAGATCGCCTGATGATACTGGACGGCATTGGTGATCTGGGCGTATGCATTTTCCCGCTGCAGCGTAAGGGGCAGGTAGGCATGGGTCGAGGCGGTGGTGATCAACTCGAGATAACCCCTTTCGGCCAGTTTCCGGAAGGCGCCGGCCAGGCGCCCGTGATAGCGCTCAAAATAGGCGGCGGCAGTATCAAAACGATGGCGGTAGAATCCGGCCAGGGGGGCAAAATCAGGGTCGCCCGCGGTCCGCTCCTCTTCCAGACCGGCCAGCTCCTGGAGGCCCTCCAGATATTTGCGGTAGCGCCCCTGAAGCAGGGGGTCCTCCAGCATCGCAACCAGGGTCGGTGAGAGTGAAAAGGTCAGCCTGTAGTCGATTCCGTCGGCGGCCATCTTTTCAAAGATGATCAGCAAGGGAATGTAACACTCGGTGATCGCCTCAAAAAACCATTTTTCTTCAAGGGAATGCCTGTGCTCGGGGTGGCGAACATAGGGCAGGTGGGCGTGCAAGATCAGAGCAAGAAAACCCTGGGCCATGATCGTGAGAACCTCCTTTTGAAATCTGGATCAGATTGCAGGCAGCGTTTGGCCTATTTTTTGGCCCGCCGCACGAATTCTGCAGAGCTGAGATGATGCAGCGAGATCCGGCGGAACAGCTTCTGTGCTCTCCAGTCGGGGAGCTGCCACTCATCATCGATCAGATCACTGATGCAGTCGCGGGGTGTGCGGATGCTGTTCGAGCGCAGCAGGGTCTGAAAAGGCTCCGGCGGCAGCACCCAGCCCAGCTCGGCATGGTAGCACCGATCCGCCTCCTGCACCGCGATGTACCAACGGTTATCGGAGGGGCTGACCTTAAGATCAAAGTGGCCTGCCGGATTATTCTTGCCGCTCCGATCATGTTTGAACACCCGCAGGATAAAGCACAGTTCTGGCCACCGCTCGGCGCCGATCCGCCCGGCAAGGGTCTCCCGGGTTGACGGGCTCAGCTCCCAGTAAGCGAAGATGCAGTAGGGATCCCGGGGCAATAATACCAAGCGGTCTTCGGCATAGTCTTGCGGTAAAGAGCAGCTGCGGCTCGGATCATCTATCTCTGTGTGATTCACCCGTTTGCCTCCTTCAGGTTATGAAAAGGATCGATGGGGTACGATCCGCTATTCGATCATGATTGCAGGCAGATTGGCCTCGATTACAACTGCTATTATGCCCCATGCCCGACGATATATATCCGGTAAAGCGCTCAATTCCGGCGGAATAAAAAGGGTTTCCCCGGGCAACCTAAATTTGCTTTTTGCCGCGGCGGCTAGGCGGGAAGGGCAGCGCAGTCAGGCGCCAAAGGCGGGGCAGCTGTCGCGGTCTGCAGGGCAAAAATCCGTCCCGGCCCGCAAGGCTCTTTGGCCGGTCGAGCGGAATGAAGATCATTTTGATCCGGATCAAGCCCGGGTTTGCAGCCCGGCCAGATTCCTGGGGGGTGGTCCTTTGTCTGAATTTCGCCGTGATCCCATCTCCGGGCGGCGGGTGATCATCGCCCCGCGGCGCTCCGTCCGGCCCGCTTTTTGCGGCGGCGGCGGTGAAGAGGCAAGGCGTCCCCGGCCCGCTTATCTCGGGGATTGCCCCTTCTGCGCAGGCAACGAACGGATGACGCCCCCTGAATTGCTGTCACTGGGCCGCAGCGGCACCGCTCCCGATACAGCGGGATGGAAGGTCCGGGTGGTCCCGAATCTTTACCCGGCCGTATCGCCGGCGGCGGAGCCGTTTTCGGCGGAGGGCTGCTCCTCGGCCGGCGGTGGTGCTCACGAGGTGCTGATCGAAGCCCCGGAGCATAACCGCCAACCCGGCAATTTCCCCCCGCGGCAGATGGATCTGGTCATCGAGGCCTGTTACCGGCGCGGGCAAGCGCTGGCTGGCAACCCTTCCCTGCGTTACCTTCAATTTTATCGCAATTACCGCTGCGAGGCGGGCGCCTCGCTGGAGCATCCCCATTCCCAGCTCATCGCCCTCCCCTTCGTGCCCACCGAGCTCCGCCGGGAGCTGCAGCGGTCGCAGGAGCTCTATCTTGCCGACGGACACTGTCCATTCTGCCGCATTGTCGAGCAGGAGAGCCATTTTGCACGGCGGATCATCCTGCAGCACGATCGCTACAGCGCTTTGATCCCTTATGCTGCCCGCAGCCCTTTCGAGACCTGGGTTCTGCCCCGGAAGCACCAGGCTTCCTTTCTGGAGACAGATGCTCCGGAGCGGGCTGCCCTGGCTGATATTCTGGAGGAGCTGCTCCGGATGATCGCCCGGGCCCTCGGCGATCCCCCCTACAATTACTATCTGCATACGGCGCCGCTACGCAGTGCACCGCTGCCGTACTATCACTGGCATATGGAGCTGCACCCCCGGATCAGCATCGCTGCAGGATTCGAGATGGGCAGCGGCGTCTTTATCAATGAAACTGCGCCCGAAGAGGCGGCCCGGTTTATCCGGGAGAAAGGAAATACCGATCATGAACAATCATGGTGAAAAGGTCTACTTTATTCTTGCGCTGCATAATCACCAGCCGGTGGGAAATCTGGGCGAGGTTTTCGAAAATAGTTTTGCGCAGACCTACGAGCCGTTCATCGATGTCCTGGAGCGTTTCCCCGGGATCAGGGTGGTGCTGCATTATTCCGGCAGCCTGCTGGACTGGCTTGTTGAACAGAGGCCCGAATTTATCGAGAGGCTAAAAAAACTGGCAGCGGACGGGCGGATCGAGCTTCTGGGAGGGGCCTACTATGAACCGATCCTGCCGGTGGTTCCCGACGGAGACAAGATCGGTCAGATCGAGATGATGACCGCCCGGCTGCGAGAGCTCTTCGACCGGGAACCGCGGGGGATGTGGCTTGCTGAGCGGGTCTGGGAACCGCACCTGCCCCGCCCGATCCATCAGGCGGGCATTGAGTATCTGGCCCTGGATGATACCCATTTTCACGATGCCGGCTGCACCGATCTGGACCATTACTACCGGACCGAGGAAGAGGGCCATCCCCTGGATATATTCCCGATCAACGAGGAGCTGCGCTACCTGATCCCCTTCAAGGAACCCGGTGAGACGATCTCGTACCTGCAGGAACGCCGAACGGATGAGCGGCCGCGCCTTTTTGTGCTGGCCGACGACGGTGAAAAGTTTGGCGGCTGGCCGGGAACCTTCGAGGCGGTCTACGAACAGGGCTGGCTGGAACAATTTTTCACCCTGCTGCAGGAGCACGAAGCGTGGCTCCGGGTGACCACCTTTGAGGAGTACCGTCGCCTTTTCCCGCCCCGCGGGCCGGTCTACCTGCCGGCGGGCTCCTACCGTGAGATGAAGGAGTGGTCCGGCGGTTTCTGGCGCAATTTTTTGAGCCGTTATCCGGAGAGCAACCGTCTGCACAAGAAGATGCTGGCGGTGCGCCGGCTCTGGGAAGAACTGCCCGAGGGGGAGAGCCGCGAACAGGCGCAGCGGCTCCTCTGGGCGGGACAGTGCAACTGCGCCTACTGGCACGGTGTCTTCGGCGGCCTCTACCTCAATTTTTTGCGGACGGCGCTCTGGGAAAAACTGCTCCGGGCCGAAGAGATGATCAACGAGCAGCTCCATGAAGGGCCCTACCTGATGCTGCAGAGAGGCGATCATGCTTACAGCGGGTCAGAGGAGCTCTATCTTTCCACCGACCGTTTTGGCCTGCTCTTCTCGCCGGAACTGGGCGGCAGCCTCTGGGAATTCTCCTGGCGGCCGGGGGCGGTAAATTTCCTTGACACCATCACCCGCCGCCCCGAACCGTATCACCAGGAATATCTTGAGCAGAGCGAAGCGCCCCCCGATCCGGAAGAGCAGGCGGCCTCGATCCATCACCGGCGGGCGGTCAAGGAGGAGGGTCTCCTGGAGCGGCTGTTCTACGATCCCTACCCCCGGGGGGCCCTGATCGAGCATCTGTTCATCGAAGGGACCTCCCTGGATCAATTTGAAAGGGGAGAGGATCCGGGTAAAGATTATCGATTCATGAAACCCGCTGCAACCGGGGTCGAAAGGCTTCCGGCAAGGGAGGGGGCCTCCGGTGAAGGGGTCCGGCTGTCCTTCCAGCAGAAAGGGCCTCCCGGGGGAGAGCTGCAGCTGCTCTTGCGGAAAACGGTGACCGTCTACGCCGGGGAGGATCTGCTGCAGGTCGGGTACCTGCTTCAGAATCAGGGCCGCGCCGGGGCCTCGTTCTCTTTCGGGGTCGAATTCAATCTTGCATTTCTATCCGGTTCCGACGATGAGCGTTACTATCATATTCCCGGACGTGAGCTGGAGGATCGGAAACTCGGTTCCCGCGGGGTCGAAGAAGCCGTAACAGAGCTGCACCTGATCGACCGCCGGCGCAATATCGGGCTGGCACTCTCCTGGAACCGTCCGGCGCTGCTCTGGCGGGTGCCGGTGGAGACGATCTCGAACTCGGAGAGTGGACTGGAGCGCTCCTATCAGCAGTCGCTGCTGCTGCCCCGCTGGCAGATTCGCCTGGGCGGCGGTGAGAATGTAACGATCAAATTACAGCTGCACCCTTCTGTCGCCCCGGAGAGGGAGCCGCAGCGGGTCAGCGCGGGGAAGGAGGCGGGATCATGAACCGGCGCCCTTTGTACGTCGCTTTTGTCTGGAACCAGCATCAGCCCTCCTACCGGGATGCGGGCACCGGAGAGCTGATCATGCCATGGGTGAGGCTGCATGGCAGCAAAGACTACTACCAGATGGCGGCGATCCTGGAAGGTTACCCGAAGATCCGGCAGACTTTCAATCTGACCCCCTCGTTGCTGGAGCAGCTCGAGTGCTACGGGGCCGGGGAAAAAGATCTTTACCAGAAGGTGGATCGACCGGCGGAGGCCCTCGGTGACCCGGAGAAACACTACCTGCTCCATCACTATTTTGATATTCATTGGGATCGGGTGATCCGGCAGTATCCCCGCTACCGGGAGCTGCTCGAGCTTCAGGGCTGCAGCCGGGAGCCGGCAGAGGTCGGCAGCGCCGTGGAACGTTACCGTCCACAGGATTATCGCGATCTGCAGGTCTGGTTCAATCTGGCCTGGATCGATCCGGAGATCCGCAGCAGCGATCCTCTTTTGCGAGGGCTTGTTGAAAAGGGGGCCGGCTACACGGAGGCAGAGCGGCGCCTGCTCCAGGAACGGCAAAGTGATCTGCTTGGCGGAATAATTCCCCTGCACCGCCGCCTGCAGGAGCAGGGGCAGATCGAGATCATGACCACACCCTATTATCACCCGATCATCCCGCTTTTGATCGACAGCTGCAGCGCCCTGCGAGCCTGCCCGGGCCTGCCGCTGCCGCGGCGCTTTCAGTACCCGCAGGATGCTTGCGAGCAGCTGAAGGCCGCCGCAGCGCAATACCGCAGGCTTTTCGGGAGCCGCCCCAAAGGGGTCTGGCCGTCGGAGATGGCGGTGAGCCCTGAGATGGTGGCGCTTCTGGAGACCTTCCGGTTTGATTGGTCGATCAGCGACGAGCAGATCCTCTCCCGCTCGCTTGAAACCGAGATCATCCGTGACGGGTACGGCCATGTTTTAAATGGTGATCTGCTCTACCGCCCCTACCGCGTCCGCGGGGCCGGTGGCGAGATCACCATGATCTTCCGGGATCACCATCTTTCCAACCGGATCGGATTCGAGTACCAGCATTTTCGTCACGAAGATGCCGCTGCCGACCTGGTTCACCGCCTGCTCAAGATTAAAGAGAATCTTTCCTGGGCTCCGGAAAATCACCTGGTCACCCTCTCTCTTGACGGGGAGAATGCCTGGGAATGGTACCAGGGAGACAAGGGCCCCTTCCTGCACAGTCTTTACCGCCGCCTGAGCGAGGAACCGCTGCTTTGCTGCTGCACGGTCAGTGAATACCTGGCCGCGAATCCGCCGCAGCGGAGGATCGATCATCTCTTCACCGGGTCGTGGGTTGATCATAACCTGACTCGCTGGATCGGCACGGAGAACAAGAACAGGCTTTGGGAATATCTTCTCGATGCCCGCGAGGCCATCGAACGATGCCGGGAGTTTTCGCCCGGGCCGGAGCAGATCGAACAGGCCCTGCACTATCTCTATATTGCCGAGGGCAGCGATTTCCCCTGGTGGATCGACAGCATGTCTTACCACCTGGCCGCTCCCTTTGAAGCGCTTTTCCGCAAGCATCTTGCCGCTGTCTACCGCGCTGTTGAGCTGGCCGCTCCGGAGAGGCTGGCCCGCCCCCTGATCCAACCCTCGCCGGGCGACAGCTCTCCCCTTGAGGATTCCCCGGTCGGGCCGATCTCCATGGTATCCACGGATCACGGCCCGGAGTAATCGGGCTGCTTTTTCTTTTTTTGCGGTGCCTCTTCCAACAAAACACACTTTTATTGATGATTTTGTGGTAATATCGAGATAATCTATGGCCGGGTGGGAGGGCGATTTTTGAGTGTACATGATCATAGTCGGCGGCGGTGGAGTGGGCACGGAGCTGGCCCGTAGTTTCTCGGAAAAAGATTTTGATATCGTTGTCATCGAGAAAAATCCGGAGCAGGCCCGCAGGCTGGGCGAGATCTTCGATGTGATGGTAATCGAGGAGAACGGCGCCGGTGCGCCGGCCCTGGAGCGGGCCGGGGTCAAAACAGCGGATATGGTGATTGCAGTAACCGAAACTGACGAGATCAATATTATCGCCTGCATGATCGCCAAAAGATACGGTGTTCCGGTGACCGTGGCCCGGGTGCGCAATGCCGATTACGCCTTCGATTCTGCTGTGCTCACCAGGGAGCAGCTGGGCATTGATCTGATGATCAGCCCGGAAAGAAGCGCCGCTTACGAGATCTCGCGGATGCTTCATTTTCCCGAAGCCTGCGAGGTCGAATACTTCAGCAGGGGGCGAGTGATGATGCTCAGCCTCATCGCCGGGCCGGAGACGGATATTGTGCGCAAACCTTTCCATAAACTGAACCTGCCCCCCGGCTGCATTATCGTCGGGATCAACGAGGGTCAGGGTAAATTCACCATCCCCGGGGGGGAGGATACGATCAAACCCGGCTCGCGGATCTACCTGCTGGGCCAATCGCGGGCGCTGAAGGATATCAGCCGGCTGCTGCTCAACGAGCACACCCTGATCAACCGGGTAACCATTATTGGCGGCGGGAAGATCGGTTTCGAGCTGGCCCGGCTCCTGGAGGAGAGCCGCAGCCCCTTCCAGGTGAATCTCGTGGAACGGGACGGGGCCCGCTGCGAACGGATCAGCCGTGAGCTCTCGCAGACCCTGATCCTGCAGGGGGACGGCCTCGATCTCGATCTGTTCAGGCAAGAGGAGATGGAGCAGGTAGACGCCGTTGTTGCCGTCAGCGGGGACGACCGCACCAATGTCATCGCCGGGGTGCTGGCCAGGCAGGCCGGGATCAAAAAGATCATCTGCGAGGTTGCCGATCCCCAGTTCGCCCCGGTGTACAACGCCCTGGGCCTGAACAGTATTATCAATCCGCGTCTGATCACCGCCTCACAGATTCTCCGCTTTGCCCGTCGCGAAGATCTGATCTCCCTTTCCATCCTCAACGACGAACGGGCCGAAGTTCTGGAGCTGGTCCTTTCGGATTCGGCACCGGTGCTGAGAAAAAAAGTTGCCGAGGCCGGGTTTCCCCGGGGGATGCTCATCGGGGCGCTCATCCGGGGCCAGGAAGTGCTCATCCCCCGGGGGCAGACCAGGCTACTGCCGGGCGATCATCTGATCATCTTTACCCTGCCGGAGATCAGCGGGCAGCTGGAGCGTTTTTTTGCTCCCAGGGGAAACCGGACCCACAATAGCCGCCCCCGCAAATAGGGCAGCAGACGATGAAAAATAACTATCTGGAGAAGGTGAGCCGGTGCGCCGGATAAAACTTTTCTACCTTTTGGGAATCATGCTCCTTTTTTTGGCGCTGACGATGGCGCTGGCTGCACTCTGGTCCATCGGTGAACCGCAGGGCGACCGGGGTTCCTTTCTGAGCGCTATCCTTATCACCGCCGGCACCGGGGCTTCTTTGTCCGCTCTGGCTTACCGATCGCGCGGGGAGCCGCTCTCTCTGGCGGAGAGCTTCACTCTGGTCTCCCTGGCCTGGCTGCTGGCAGGCTTTTTTGGCGGACTGCCGTTCTATTTTTTCAAAGAGGCCGGCTGCAGCATCATCGATGCCTTCTTTGAAGCGGTCTCCGGGTTTACCACTACCGGCGGTACCGTCATTGTCGATCTGGAAGTCCTCCCCCGGGGACTTCTTTTCTGGCGCTCCCTGACGCAGTGGCTGGGCGGTATGGGGATCATCGTTCTCTTTCTCGCCGTATTGCCGCGTTTCGGTTTCAGAAGCACCACCCTCTACCGGGCCGAGCTGCCCGGCCCGGTGGCGGAGCGCTTTGTCCCCCGGGTTGCCGAAACAGCGCGCTGGCTCTGGATGATCTATACCGTCTTTACCGTACTGCAGACCTTGCTGCTGCTTCTCTGTGGGCTGAGCCCTTTTGATGCCCTGGCCCATACCTTCACCACCATGCCCACCGGGGGATTCTCCACCTACAATGCCAGCGTGGCCGCTCTTGACAACCCCGCTGCCGAGGTGGTCATGATCATCTTCATGTTCCTGGCCGGGGTCAATTTCACGATCTACTTCCGGCTCCTCAAAGGCGACCGGAAAGCGCTCAAAAGTGAAGAGCTCCGTTTCTACAGTATCGTACTGGCGGTTGCCGCCCTGCTCATCGCCATCAATATCGCCCCTTTTCTGGGCGGGAATATCATTCTCTCCATCCGGCAGAGTCTCTTTCAGGTGGTCTCGGTGGCGACAACAACCGGTTATGCCAGCACCGATTTTGACGTCTGGCCTCATTTTTCCCGGGTGCTGCTGCTGCTGCTCATGTTTCTCGGCGCCTGCGGCGGCTCCACCGGGGGAGGGATCAAGCAGATCCGCCTGCTGCTTCTTTTCAGGTATGCTCGCCGGGAGCTGGTGCGCCTGGTCCATCCGTCCGCGGTTGCCTCGGTCAAGCTCGACGGCCAGGCTGTCAGCGAAGAGACCCTGCGGGGCGTGACCGGGTTTGCCTTTCTCTATATCTTCTTCTTCGCTGTCTCCACCCTGGCCCTCTGCTGGATGAAACTGGATCTGACCACGGCCGCCTCGGCAGCCGCCTCGGCCCTGGGCAATGTCGGACCGGGGTTGGGGATGCTCGGCCCCCGGTTCACCTACCACGCCGTTCCCGCCGCCGGGAAGGCGCTGTTGAGCCTGATGATGATCATGGGCCGTCTGGAGATCTACACGGTGCTGGTCCTTTTGCTGCCGGAGTCGCGCCGTTTTTTGAGAAACAAATAATATCTGGAGGTTGTCTTCAATTGTCTACCTACCGTGAAATCGCCAAGGCGATTGCCGCGGGCCGTTTTGCTCCGGCCTATCTTTTTTACGGAGACGAGCCTTTTTTGATCGAAGAGCTTTCTGCTCTCCTGACCGAAAGCTATCTTGGAGAGGAGGATCCCGGCTTCGGTCGGGAGAAGATCGAGGGCGCCGGGCTGACCCTGCTGCAGGCTCTCCAGCGTCTCGAGGAGGCCACCCTCTTCTCCAGCCGCAAATTGCTGCTGGTGGAGGAACCACCATACCTGGTGCCGGCAAAAGGAAAGGGGCGGGGCTCTGCAGAAGAGAAGGAGAAAGAATCCCGCAAGGAGAACGGCGCAGAAGCCGCCGCACAGCTGGAGAAATTTCTGGTCCGTGAAAAAAAGGAGCCGGTTCCTTCGCGGATCATCCTCTTTCGTGCCGGCGCGGTTGACCGGCGCAGACGCCTCTACAGGCTGCTGGAAAGGGAGGCCGTGGTGGTACCGTGCGCTCCCCTGAAGGGGGGGGAATTGGCCCGCTGGATCCGGGAACAGGTGGCCCGCCGGGGTAAAAAGATCGAGCCCGCTGCCCTGCAGCGGCTCCTCTGGAGCGGCGAAAACGATCTTTACTGCCTCTCCAACGAGCTCGACAAGTACAGCCTCTACCTGGGTGAAGGCGAGACAACGATCACCGCGGCAGTGGTCGGAGAACTGTTTTCCGGAGATATCAAGAGCAGCATCTTCACCCTTACCGATGGGCTCAGCGAGGGCCGTCTTGATCGAGCGCTGCGGGCGCTCTCCCTGCTTGACCGGAAGCGCGAGGAGCCGCAGCGGATCTTCTTCATGCTGGTGCGCCACTGCCGCCTCCTTCTCGGAGCCCGCTCGCTGCGCGACGGGAAGATTCCCCCGGCGGAGCACCCCCGGATCCTCGGGGTAACCCCTTTCGAGGCGCGCAAGGTTTTCGGGCAGGCGGCTGCCTTCAGCGGCGAGGCCCTGGAGGAGATCATCATCACCTTGCAAGAGATAGATTATCAGATCAAGACCGGGCGGATGCCCCCCCGGCAAGCTCTCGAGGTCGCCATCGCCCAGATTCACCAGCACTCGCCGCACCGGTAAAGCGGCGGGCGCGGCCGGGGTCCTTGCCTCCCCATTGACCTTACCGGGGGCTGCAGCGTATCCTGGCATTGCCGGACGATGAGGGGTCGAACGGCGCGGACGGGCAAGCGGGCCGTCACTTTCGGCAGAGGATCGACGTTTCCTTTCCGGTAAAAGAAAACGATCTGGAGGTAGCGGTGAAACGAACTGGTTTGATCCTGTTGAGCATCCTGCTTATCGCGGCTCTGCTGCTGGCTCTGGCCCAGCGGGAGCTGCGGCCCTTATTTGGTTTTCCGGGCGGCGGTTTTGGCCGGGGTGAAACGGCGCCGGCTGCTCTGGAGGAAGAAAGCCCAGCGGTGGGACCGGTGGAGGGTTTCGACGAGACCTCCGCGGGGCTGAAACAGCTTGCCCGGCAGATCACCGCCGAGATTCCGGATGACTACGGTAAATTATGCGCCATCTACGACTGGGTCACCGCCAACATCGCTTACGATCTGGAAAAAGCCAAAAAGATGGAGGAGTACGGCTACGGGGCGGAGTACCTGCTTGAAAATCGCAAAGGGGTCTGCCACGATTTTGCCGAGCTAACCAGGGCGCTGCTGAAGGCCGTCGGGATCAAGGCCACTTATGAACGGGGCGAGGTCCGTCCCGCTCCCGGCAAAACAGAGCAGCATGCCTGGAATCATGTCCAGATCGGGGAGAGCTGCTACGGTCTTGATACAACCTGGGGAGCCGGTTTTGTCGACGAGGAAAAGGGACAATTTGTCCAGAGGCCCTCCCGACTCTATCTGACGACAGCGGATGAGCTGGCCCGGCTGCACAGCGATCCCGCTCACAAGGAAGCCCGCGAAATCGAATGGAGCAGGGCCCGGGCAGTGGCGGCGCGAGCGGTCTATCTGCCCGAATATGAATCGGGATTGCTGGTGCTGTTCAACGAAACCCGGCAGGAAGCCGGGCTGGCTCCACTCAAAGAAGAGCCCCGACTGTCCAGCGCGGTGAGGCAAAGTGCAGCCGAAGCGGCGGCAAAAGCCAGCCAGGATGAAGAGTACTCCCTCGACAGGTTGAACCGGGAACTCGAACAGAGTGCTACGCAGCTGCGCCTGGCCAGGGCGGGCCTTTACGCCTTCACGGTGTGGGACTTTCCCACTCCCACGGTGGAGGAGATCCACCGGCTCATCGCCGCGCAGCAGGATTCCTTTCTGCATGAGGGGCCCTATCAGGGGCTCACCGTGGGGGTAGTCCGCCGGGGCGATCTGCTCACGGTAGTTCTCGCCGGCCTCTCCTACTACTAAAAATATGACAGGGTGCGGGGCTCCTGTCATATTCTCCATTGCAGATACCGTGCCTCCGGCACGGGATCTTTATCTCGATCAACCATCGTGAACTCCGAAAAGCCGTTCTTCGCGCTCGCGAAAACCTGTTGGCGGGTTTAGCCGGCCATATTCTGGTTGAACAGGCGGGTTAAGCGCGACTTTTTCCGGGCGGCGTTGTTTTTATGAAGTACTCCCTTGGCCACGGCCTGGTCAATCTGGCGAACTGCTTTTCTTAAATTGCCCCGGGCGAGTTCGCGGTCGCCGTTCTGGAGCGCTTCTTCAAAGCGGCGGATGGCGGTTTTGACAACACTTTTTGCATGACGATTGCGGGCGGTCCGTTTGATCGTCTGCCGCATTCTTTTTTCTGCCGATCTGGTAACTGGCAAACTAGACTACCTCCTTCCTCCTAAACACCGAAATATTATCATCTATTGTCCTGAAAAGCAAGTCCCAAAATGGCGGCGCCGGGCCGGTGCATAGAGCAAAAATAATTTGGTTAAGCTAAATCCGCGGCCGGGACAGTCCCTTTGCCGGCCGCAACAAAGGATCAATCTGCTGAAGGAGGTATTTCCATGCTGGGTTTAATCGTTCGTCTGGTTGTATCGGCGGTGGTGCTGATGCTGGTCGGCTGGCTGCTGCCGGGATTTGCCACCCTCACCTTCGTTCATGCTCTCATCGCCGCGGTGGTGATCGCTCTGCTCGGATTCATCGTTGAAAGCCTGTTCGGTCAGAGGATCTCACCGCAAAACCGCGGTCTGGTTGGGTTTATCACCGCCACCGTCGTGATCTACGTGGCTCAGTTCATCGTCCCGGGCATGACTGTCACTTTCCTCGGGGCGGCGCTTGCTGCGGTCATTATCGGGATTATCGACCTGTTTGTTCCCACCGAACTACGCTAGTTAAAAGGAGCATGTAGATGTCCTCTCAAATGGAACCGCAAGCCGGCTTTGTCCCGCGGTACAGCATCCGAACCGATCTGGCGCTGGAGGCGCGTGAGATTGTCCAGCAGCAGACAGCGGCGGATATCCCCGGCGTATCCTCGGAGAATTTACAGGAAAACGGCATTGCGATCAACCGCCTGGAGATCGAAACGGAGCAGGCCTCCGCCCAGCTGGGTAAGAGCCGGGGGCGCTACCTTACCTTCGAGGTCCCCGGATTGCGGCGCAAGGATGCTGCGCTTCAGGATCATCTTTCCGAAGTGATGGCCCGGGAGCTGGTTCATTTTCTGAAGCTGCCGTCCAATCTGACCCAATCTGTTCTCGTCGTCGGTCTGGGGAACTGGAACGTTACCCCCGATTCGCTGGGTCCGAAGGTGATCGAGGATCTTCTGGTGACGCGCCATGCGGTCACTGCAGGAGATAATATCCTCGGTGAAGGTTTCCGCTCCATCTGTGCTATCTCCCCGGGCGTCCTCGGGACGACCGGAATCGAGACCGGGGAGATCATTGCCGCCCTGGTCCAGCGGGTGAAACCGGTTCTGGTGATCGTCGTCGATGCCCTCGCTGCCCGCCGTCTGGAGCGGCTCCATACCACGATCCAGGTAGCCGATTCGGGGATCAGCCCCGGTTCGGGGGTTGGCAACAATCGCCTCGGGATCAACCGGCAGACAGTCGGTGTGCCCACGGTGGCGATCGGTGTTCCCACGGTTGTTGATGCTTCGACCATCGCTGGTGAGGCGTTTGATGCACTGAGCGATCATTTCAAAAAGGATGCAAGGGGCCATGCCCTGAGCAACGTGATGAGAGATTTCGATTGGGAGCAGCGCCGCCAGCTGATCACCGAGGTGCTCGCACCGTACGCCGGGGGCCGGCTCATGGTAACACCGAAGGAGACCGATGCCTTTGTCGAGGATATGGCTTATGTCATCTCTGGTGCCCTCAATTCGGCCCTGCATCCCCGCGTTCACAGCGAGGGCAGCGAAAAGTACCTCCAGTAAGCGCCGGGCCGCACCGGGCATCCGCTGCGGTCAAGGGGAACCGCTCAGTAGGTGAGCAGGCTCTTCCCGTCCAGGCGGCTCTGATCCACCTGCGCGGCGAGCGGCTCCGGAACGGTCACGACGGCGGGGTTGCCGTCCGAGATGTACCGTCTTTCCGGGTTCTCCCGCAGCCGCTCCAGCCAGTCGTAAAGCCCGACCCCATCGGTCTCCATCTCGCTGGCCCGCACTCGCGGCAGCGCCGCCGGGTTGAACTTCACACTGAAGGGAGAGGGTGCGGGATTGGCTCCGACCAGCAAGATCCCTTCATTGCGGTAGGTCGTTCCTTCATAGCGTCCCTCGATAATATGGCTCATCTCATCGGGGCGCTCGCCAAAAGGAAGGGCCAGGCTGCGCACAGGGTAACCGGGCAGGTACTCCTGGGTCCGCTTGACCTGCAGGGCCAGTTCACGGCGGGCCTGATCCGGAGCCAAACGGCGGAGATTACCGTGCGAGTAACAGTGGTTGCCGATCTCGAAACCCTTTTCGACAAGATGAGAAAGCTTCTGCTGAACGTGGCGGCTCTGGCCAAAGGGGTTTTCGTAAAAGATATAGAAGGTTGCAGCCAGGCCGAAATCGGGGTGGGCGGCGTAAAACTCTTCCAGGATCCCCACGGCACAATCGGGGTCGATCACGGGACGGCCGTCCTCTTCCAGGTAGCGGAACTGGCCGTTTCTTCCATCATCGAAAGTGAGCACTACCGGGGAATACCCGGCAGGAAGATCGATCTTTCCGTCAAGAAGATCATTCATCGAGATAAGGCGGTACCCTGCTGCATGGAGTGTCTCCAGATCCTTGCGAAAATTGGCGGGAGTACGGCACCAGGTGCTCTCCGGTTCCCCGATCTCGTGGTACATCAGGATCATGATCTCTCCCGCTTCGTTTACCCCCAGAGCCTGATAATCGATCTTCACCTCCGGAGCATCCAGCTGCTCGCCCCCCGGATTTTTACCCTCCTCGCCCTGAACCGGCTCGGGCGGGCTTTCCGGTTTGCTACAGGAGACCGGAAGAACCAGCAGAAGTAAAAGGATTGCAGTTGCCAACATTGCTATGATCCGACTTCCGGGCCGCCGGAACTTTGCTACCAGTTTCATTGTCGAGACACCCCTTCGACTGCGATCTGCTCACAAGACAGATTTCGACAGATTGAGTGCCTGCTCCTGCTTCTTCAGAAGATCCCATCCCGGGGCATAAGAGGAAAATAAAAGAAAGCGAAGAAATGAGATAAAGCATCTTTTTGCCCGGTCAAAACGGCCCGAGCAGCGCTCCGGCTCATATAGAAAGCGCGGTCTCCTGTTTTCCTGGGACGCATTTTTTGTCATGGTGGGGGTGCAGCCCCTCCTGTCATCGGTGGGATTGTAGTTTTACCGATCATGATGGAGGTGCAGCCCCCCCTGTCATCGGTGGGATTGC
>JAAZPS010000056.1 GCA_012797095.1 Bacillota bacterium
ACTTGATCATGCCAACGAGCAGGAACTACTGCAAAGGCTTTTAAATTCGTTTTCAGCAGCTACGAAAATGTCTGTAGCTTTAACTGATATCGATGGTGAAATAATACTGAAATCAGCTCAACCCGACTGTGATTTTTGTAAAATCATCAGAGCGCATCCGCAAGGAAGGGAATGCTGCAAGGGTTCGTACGCCCGGGCCGGCAACCAGGCCGGAAAATGGAACGAGCCTTATTTCTTCAGATGCCATGCCGGTTTGGTGTCATGGGTCTGCCGGGTTGAATCGAGCAGCATGCATGTCGGAAACCTGATATGCGGTCAGGTTTCCATTTGGGAACCGGACAAACTGTTCCTGTTGGAGGTTGAAGAGGTAGCGCGGAGCCTTGGAATAGAAAGCGCTGTGCTGCTGGATGCTGTCAAAAAGATGGAGGTTATCTCTGCAAAGCAGGTGCAGGCAACTGCCGATCTGCTATTTATAATATCGAAATATATCACTCAAAGCGGTGTCGGCGATTTCAGAAATCAGCAGGAGTTGCGTGAAATAGGTTCGTGGTTCTGGATGATCAATAGCGATTACCATGAAAATGATTCGGCTGGCTACAGCCAGATGGCAGCATTTAAATCTTACGAACTGAGAGATATCATGCTGCGCGAATTAACGAAGGGCAACATAGATGAAGCACGTAAACTGATCAGGCAGATCGCCTTCAAGTATTTCATTGAAAGCAAGGGACAAATTGATGTGATCAAGGGTCTCTGTATAGAGCTGATCACTTCACTGGCCCGCGTGGCCACGGAGCGCGGGGTAAAATTTGAGGATTCTTTCAGGTTTGATACCCTGAGGATGAACGAACTTGAAGGCTCGGAGACTGTGGATAAGGTTCTTTTTTGGTTGCTGGCAGTAAGCAACTCTTACCTGGATATGATGGTAAGCAAAGAGGTAGAACCAAACGATCTTATTGTAGGAAGAGTTAAGGATTACATTTCGGAACACTATTCGTCAAATGATCTTACCCTAGAAAATATCGCCAGTTCCAACTACTTCAGTGAAGACTATTTGAACAAATTGTTCAAGAAATATACTGGTAAAACGATAATGGAGTACGTAATCGATGTCAGGATAGATCAGGCGAAAAAGTTACTGAAAAAATCAAACAAACCGATCAAGGAGATCGTTGAAAGGGTTGGCTACTCGGATCGCAGTTATTTCTCCAGATCATTTAAAAAAGCGGTCGGTATTTCACCTAGTGAATACAGGAGAATGAATCTGGTTTAAGGGCCATTTTGGATTTTACAGTTACCAATGGAAGGAAGGCCGTTAAAATCTGACGTAACAGGTTTTGGCGGCCTTGTTGATCAGGCCCATTTTCTCGACTTTAACAGTATTACTTGGACTGGCGTTGAACAGTCAATAGTAACAAAAAAGGGCGAAATAGCCGATTACATAAGCCCCTTTAGCGTTCTAAAAGCGCTGTAACTACCAATTTGCCAGTTAATGGGCGTCAATTTGAAAGAATTTGGGTGGCAGATCCAGCTTTAATCGCTTAAACAAGGGGGGTGCTGTCAATGGCCACTAAGAAATCGGCATTTGGGGGTGCGGACATATTTTTGGACTTGCTCATGCTGCTATCCCGATAGCTTTCCTGTAATCAGCGGGACTCATTGCGCCAAGTGATATCTTGATCCGTTCTTCATTGTACCACCTAAGGTAGCCGTCAAGCCCATCGATGAACTGTTCTACGGAAACATTGTGCCAGGATCGGCCATAGAACATCTCATTCTTGAGTCTTCCAAAGAAGCCTTCACAGGCGGAATTATCGGGCGAACAACCTTTTTTAGACATTGATCTGATGAGGCCTGCATTTTCCATGCGTGAGATCCAACCAGGCCAGCGGTAGTGGCAACCCCTGTCCGAATGCAAAACAGGGTGCTCATCGTCAGCAAGGGTGCATATTGCGTCATCCAGCATGGTGTTAACCAATTCAGCGTCGGGGCTTGTCCCAATTGTCCAGCTGACAACAAGGCCATCAAAACAATCAATGATTGGCGATAGGTAGACCTTGCCGGCAGGTATGCGGAATTCGGTGATGTCTGTTAACCATTTTGCGTTGGGTAAGGCGGCGTGGAAATCACGACTAATCAAATTCTCCACAGCCGGACTTATCTCCCCCTTGTATGAGTTATATTTGCGTTTTTTTCCGTATGGTACAACAAGACGCTCTTCAGCCATAATCCTACGGATAATTTTTTCCGAAACGATAAGCCCCCCACGCTTGATCGCAGCATGGATGCGTCGGTATCCATAGCGACGCAAATTTTCAGCGAATAGTTCCTTTACCCGCGAGCGCAGGGCGGCGTACTTGTCCGGTCGGACCAAGGCTGCTTTTTGATAGTAATAGCTGCTTTTGCGTAGGCCTGTCAGCCCCAGCAGTTCATTCAGCGGATATTTCTTCTCCAGGGCATCGATCAGGCTGGTTTTCTCTTTATTTCTCAGCTTCCGGGGATCGATGCCCGGGCCTTTTTTTATGATCTCTACCGCCTTGTTAAGTACATCCAGCTCCATTTGCTGTCTATAGATCTGTTTTTCAAGTGATTCAATCTCTGCCAGGAGCGCATCCTTATCATCAGGAAGCGTAGGTTTATCGGGCTTGGTCATGCTGGTAACCCCCTTACCGAGCAGCTCATTTCGCCATTTGTAGAGACTGCATCTGGATATCCCCAGCTTATTTGCAACTGCCGATGCGGTCCCTTCCCTGGTACACAGTTCAATGACTGCTTCTTTTTTCTGTTCTTGGGTGAAGTTTACCATGCTGCCCCGCTTAATGCGAACCTTTCTTTCCCCAGGCGCCAGCAGGTCAAGCCATTTTCTAAGCGTTGTCCGCGATGAAGGGTAACCAACGGTTCTGATCGTCCGGGAAATGCTACGGCCGTGAGCTTGGTAGTGGTTAACCGCTGATTGCATCTGTTTTTTGGTATACCGCGGGTGCTTTTTATTATATTCCTCATGAAGGCTGCCTGTTTGCTGATATTCCCTGCATTTTTATTAACTGCCATTTTGCTAGGCAGGGGTTCCCTAGCAAAGGTGCCAGACCCATTTTAAACGCGATATCTGGACAGCTGCCCTGGGGCGCTACAGGACGAGCTGAAGCGGAAGATCCATGCTCCTCTGGTGGTGGTAAAGGGCGACGGCAGCTTGATCAGCGAGCATAAAGCAAAGGAACGGCCCATCGAAACGATCCTTTCCGGACCGGCAGCCAGTATAATCGGAGCGGTCACACTGACCGGGGTGCAGGATGCGGTGGTTATGGATATGGGTGGTACAACCCTGGATCTGGCGGTGCTTCGAAAAGGTAGTCCGGCGATCAACAGATCCGGGGCGCAGGTTGGTGGCTGGTTTACCCGGGTGCAGGCTGCAGCGATCACCACAGCCGGTCTGGGTGGGGACAGCCTAATCGACGTGGATAACAGGGGGAACCTTTCCATCGGCCCGCGGCGGGTCTATCCTTTATCTGGGATTGTTGCAAGGTTCCCTTACCTGCAAGATGAGCTGAGGGAGATCAAAGAATCAGAGTACACCCTGTTCAACACCCTGCCGACAATGGTGCTGATCCATCAAAAAGATCCCGCCAATGCGGGGTTGACTGCCGGCGAAAAAGAGATTCTGGATATGATCAGGGAAGGTCCCCATACCCTTTACCAGATCAGCAAGCAGCTAAACCGCTATTATGATCTATTGCCCTGGCAGGGGTTGGCCCGGACCGGGGCGGTGCTGCCATCTTCGGTGACTCCGACCGACATTCTTCATCTAACCGGTGCCTACGAACCATGGGATCGAGAAGCGGCCCGGTTGGGTGTGAAGATATTGGCTTACCGGTTCGGTTCGGGGATCGAGCCGTTTATCGATATTGTAATGGAAGAGATCTATCTAAAAATAGTTGCTCTGGCAGCGGGGCGGTTGATCGGTGAGGAAGAAGGCTTCATGCTGGATTATGGGGAGCAGATTGGCCGCTTTTTTCTGAAAGAGATGCTGAGGCGGGACAAGGTAACCCGGGCCATGGCGATATCTGCCCGGCTCAATCTGCCTCTGGTTGCGGTTGGTGCTCCGGTTGGTGCATATTTCCCGGAGGTGGCGGAAAGATTGAAGGCGAAGCTTTTGATCCCCCCCAATGCCGGGGTGGCCAACGCTGTGGGGACGGTGAGCGGACAAACCCTGGAGCGGATCACGGTCTTGATCAAGCCGGATGGGGAAAAGGGTTTCATTGTCCATGCACCCTGGGGCCGTGAACTCAGCGTCGATTTTGAGGAGACCGCCAGCCGGGCTGTACAGAAGGGGAAGGAATATGCTGCAGCGAAGGCTGCGGCGTCAGGAGCTCTGGATGTAGCGGTGTTCGTTGATCGGCGCGATAGTTTCGCCAGGATCAGGGGGTACGGCGGTGGGGATGGGGAAGATGGAGATAACAAAATATTTATCGAAAGCAAAATCGAAGTGTCAGCAATAGGCAGGCCCTGGAGCTGAGACCCGTTAGTGATGAGGGAAAAGCTGATTCATCATCTCAACAATACCCTTTGGTTTGCTGGCGTAGCCATCTGCGCCAATGGAATGGGCGAATTCCTCGGTGACGGGACCACCGCCGATAATGACCTTTACAGTATGACGCAGGTTACGGGTATCGAGCAGGTTGATAATACTGAACATCTCGTTCATCGTTGTTGTAAGCATGGCCGACATACCCAGTATTTTGGGCTCATGCACTTCCACTGCCTGTATAAACTCTGATGCAGATACGTCCACGCCCAGGTCGATTACATCAAATCCGGAAAAGGCGATAAAGAAGGCGGCGATATTTTTCCCGATGTCATGTATATCACCCTCAACTGTTCCGATGATCGCCTTTTGGCTTTTGGTCTGATCGGATCTGTAGGGTTTGAGCACATAGAGCGCCGCTTCGATGGATCGCGAGGCAAAGATTACGTCTGGAATATAGAAATCACCTTCCATGAACATATTCGTTATCTGATTGATTGACGGAACGATCAATCGATCCAGGATCTCCTTGACACCGAAACCTGCTTTGAGCGCTGATTCGACAATTTCAATGACTTCATCTACTTCTCTGTTGATCAAAGCTGTGGAGACATTGCTGAAAAAATGTTCCCGCCCGTGCTTCATCTCTGGGAGCGCCTCCTGACAGATCTGTTGTTCTTCTGGTTATCTGTTCGTCTTCTATCTGTGGATTTCCTTTATTATTCGCAAAAATGCTTCAAGTCATAATCGCTTCGGAAGAGGGTGGCGGTAAAAAGAAATACGGGGTAAAACTGTCGGCCAAACTTTTCGGGCAACCGGATATCATCTTCAGGTTGCGAATACCTTTTGAAGCAAAGCTATTATGCTGAATACTGAAGGAGGCGAAATATGATGGGATGGGCCATAGGGGGCGGGGTGCTTCTGGCGATCGCGGTGGCACTGGTGGCCATCTATAACCGGTTGGTGACCCTGTGGCAGAGGATCAAGAATGCTTGGGCACAGATCGAGGTGCAGTTGAAAAGACGTTATGACCTGATACCGAATCTGGTCTCCACGGTCAAAGGGTATGCCGCCCATGAGAAAGAGACCTTTGAACAGGTTACCGAGGCTCGCAACAGAGCGATCAGCGCAAAAAATATTGAGGAGCAGGCCGGGGCTGAAAGCACCCTGACCGGCGCACTGCGGCAGCTTTTTGCCCTGGCCGAAAACTATCCCGAGCTCAAGGCAAACACCAATTTCATGCAGCTTCAGGAAGAGCTGACCAATACCGAGAGCAAGATCGCTTTTTCACGCCCATTTTACAATGATACCGCCCTGAAGTTCAATACGGCGATCCAGCGTTTCCCCACGGTCATGGTTGCAGGGATATTCGGGTTCTATCAGGAGGTCTACTTCAATCTTGATGATGAAGCGGAAGCCCGCCGGGCGGTCAGGGTTGAATTCCAGGTGAAGCGATGATAGGAAGCAAAAGCCGAAAAAGAAGCGTTCGATACAGCGGGCTTGGCCTTCTTGTTCTGCTGGGCTTCAGTTTTCTGTTGATGGCGCAGTCTGCGGCACCGGTGCGCGCCGATGATCGTTCTTACTATTTCCCCCGGGTGCTGATCGAGGCGGTGCTTTATCCTGACGGTTCGATGAGTGTTGTCGAGGAGCGCACCTTCAGCTTTGACGGGCGTTTCCGGGGCGCCTGGGAATATATCTATCTGAAAAACAACGCCTCGATCAGGGATCTTCTGGTCAGCGAAAAGGGTGAACCCTAGCCCATAATGTAAAAAGGTCTTGACATTACCACGGGTCCTGCTATAATGGAAGATGTCAAAACAACTTGACAATTGCTGCTCAAAGGAGGGGCCGTGATGATAAAGTTTTTCAACAGGCTTGGTTTCCGGCGGATGGATGAGATGGAGATGGAGATCTCCTTGAAGTCCTTACGATGGTCATCCCTTTTTTCGGGATGCGCTCTTTTTGCCCTGTCCGTGTACGAAAAAGTCACTACCGGTGAACTGGGCTGGGCTTTTCTGATCTTTATCCTTCAATATCTGGTTTTCTGGGGTGCCCACCATGTGCTGACCAGGAAAATGAGCGGTGGTAAAGTTGAAGAATAAGATCAGGGAGCTGCGTAGAGGGTTGGGTTTGCGGCAGGAAGATCTTGCCTTGAAGGTTGGCGTGACCCGTCAGACGATCAACGCCATTGAAAATGATAGATACAATCCGACCCTGGTTCTGGCGATGAAACTGGCGCGATTACTGGAAACCCCTGTCGAAGAGCTGTTCAAACTTGAGGAATAAGCCGCCCATGCGGTCAAAAGCAGGCTGCGCTTTGGTTTACAATCCGATGAGCAGGATGCCGGTGACCACACCCAGAAGCAGCCCGATTGTGGCCGAATAGCCCCGGGATAGCCTGTTGGCATCGGGCATCAGCTCGTCGCAGGTGATAAAGAGCATTGCCCCGCCGGCAAAGCCAAGGGAGAGGCTTAGCGCAATGGGCGAGATGCCGCCGAGCAGCGCTCCCGAAAGAGCGCCCAGGCCCATGGGCAAGCCGGCCAGCACCGTTACGGCGAGGGTATTTCCCTTGCTGCTGCCGCCGCTGTCCAGGGCCACCGCCATGGCCAGGCCTTCCGGGAAATTGTGGATCCCGATGATCAGCGCCAGCCCCAGGCCCAGCGATTCGCTGGAAACATAGCCGGTTCCGATAGCCAGTCCCTCGGGAACATTGTGCAAGGCGATCCCGATGGCGAGCAAAATACCCATCTTCCGGAAGTGTCCCTGCTGGCTTTCATCGGCATAGTGATGTAAATGCGGCAG
>JAAZPS010000373.1 GCA_012797095.1 Bacillota bacterium
GCTGCCCCAGGAGGGACTGGTCCTTCCCGGCGATCTGATCATCGGGGCCGATTCGCACACCTGCACCTACGGGGCCCTGGGGGCTTTCGCCACCGGCGTGGGCAGCACCGATCTGGCGGCGGCCATGGCTACGGGAGAGGTCTGGCTGAGGGTTCCGGAGACGATCAAGGTTGTCTTCAGGGGGACTAAATGGCAGCGCTGGGTCGGCGGGAAGGATCTGATCCTCTACCTCATCGGCAAGATCGGAGTGGACGGCGCCCTCTACCGGGCCCTGGAATTCTCCGGCGAGGCCGTTGCAGCGCTATCGCTGGAGGGACGCCTGACCATGGCCAATATGGCCATCGAGGCTGGCGCCAAGAACGGCATCTTCGCCCCGGACGAGAAGACCGGGGCTTACGTGGCAGAGCGAGCCCGCCGGCCGTACAGCTTCTACCAGAGCGATCCGGAGGCCCGCTACTGTGAAGTGCTGGAGTTCGATATCGGTGAGATCGAGCCCCAGGTGGCTTTCCCCCATCTGCCGGAAAACGTCAGGCCGGTCAGCGAGGCCGGCACGGTGCCGATCGACCAGGCGGTGATCGGCTCCTGCACCAACGGCCGGATCGAGGATCTGCGGCAGGCGGCCGGCATCCTGAAGGGAAAGAAGGTCGATTCCCGGGTACGCTTGATCGTCATCCCGGGGACTCAGGAGATCTACCGGCAGGCCCTGAGCGAGGGGCTGCTCGAGATATTTATCGAAGCGGGCGCCGCGGTGAGCACGCCGACCTGCGGGCCGTGCCTGGGCGGCCATATGGGCGTCCTGGCCGGGGGAGAGAGGGCTGTCTCCACCACCAATCGCAATTTTGCCGGGCGGATGGGCCACCCGGAGAGCGAGATCTACCTGAGCGGCCCGGCGGTGGCGGCAGCTTCAGCGATTCTGGGCCGTTTGGGCGGTCCCGGGGAGGTCGAATAGATGAACATTCAAGGCAGGGTCTGGAAATTTGGCGACGATATCGATACGGACGCGATCATCCCGGCCCGCTATCTCAACACTTCGGATCCGGACGAGCTGGCCGGGCACTGCATGGAGGATGCCGATCCCGATTTTCCCAAAAAGGTTGAACCGGGCGATCTTATCGTCGCCGGCAAGAATTTCGGCTGCGGCAGCTCCCGGGAGCATGCCCCCCTGGCGATCAAGGGGGCCGGGGTCAGGGCGGTTGTGGCCGCCTCTTTTGCCCGCATCTTCTACCGCAATGCCTTCAATATCGGTCTGGCCATCTTTGAATCGCCGGAAGCGGCAGCCAAGATCAGGGAAGGCGACCGGATCCGGATAGATCCGGCTGGCGGTCAGATCTTCAATCTGACCCGGGATCAGCAGTACCGGGCCACGGCGATACCGCCGTTCATGGCCGAGATCCTGGCGGCGGGCGGGCTGATCAACCGGATCAGCCGGCAGGTGCAAGAAGATGTTTAGGATCGCCGTACTTCCCGGAGACGGGATCGGACCGGAGATCGTTCCCGAAGCGGTGAAGGTGCTGCGGGCCTGCAGCGGGCTATTCGGCCTGGATTTCACCTTCACCGAGGCCCCGGTGGGCGGTGCCGCCATCGAGCTGACCGGTCACCCCCTGCCGGAGGAGACGCTGGCGCTCTGCCGCGGCAGCGATGCGATCATCCTGGGGGCCATCGGGGGGCCCCGGTGGGATCATCTGCCGCTGGAGCGACGCCCGGAGGCGGCGGCACTGCTGCCCCTGCGCAAGGAGCTGGGCCTTTTCGCCAACCTGCGGCCGGTGGAGCTCTACGAAGCACTGCTCGACGCCTCCCCGCTGAAGCAAGAGGTGATCGCGGGCACCGATATCCTGGTGGTGCGCGAGCTCACCGGCGGGCTCTATTTTGGAGAGAAGAGGCGGGAGCAGATCCCCGGCGGGGAGAGGGCGATCGATACCCTGGTCTACACCAGCTCCGAGATCGAGCGGATCGGCCGGCTGGCCTTCGAAGCAGCGCGCAGCCGCAGAAAGCTGCTCCATTCCATCGACAAGGCCAATGTGCTGGAAAGCTCCAGACTGTGGCGGGAGGTGATGGAGCGCCTGCAGAAAGAATATCCCGATATCGAGCTCAAGCATATGTATGTCGATAATGCGGCGATGCAGCTGGTCAACTGGCCGAAGCAATTTGACGTCATCGTCACGGAAAATATGTTCGGCGATATCCTGACCGATCAGGCCTCCGTGCTGACCGGTTCCATCGGGATGCTGGCCTCGGCAAGTATCGGGGGGCAGGTGGCCCTTTACGAGCCGGCCCACGGCTCCGCTCCGGATATTGCCGCCCGGAATGAGGCCAATCCCCTGGCGACGATCCTCTCGGCGGGGCTGATGCTGCGCTTCTCTTTCAACCACGAGGCGGCCGCCCGGGCGATCGAGGAGGCGGTGGCGCGGGTGCTGGCAGACGGCTATCGCACCCGCGAGCTGATGCAGCCGGGCTGCCGGGAGCTCGGCACTGCAGAGATGGGCGATCGGGTGGTTGAAGCGCTGCTGAAACTCAAGGAAGGATCACTTTAGCTGGTGAGGGTAGAGCATTGAACAAAATGATCAAGGTTTACGATACCACTTTGCGCGACGGAACCCAGGGGGAAGGGCTCAGCCTCTCCGTGGACGACAAGATCAAGGTCGCCCGGCGTCTGGATGAGATGGGCTTTCACTATGTCGAAGGGGGCTGGCCCGGTTCCAATCCGAAGGATCTGGAATTTTTCCAGCGGATGAAGGAATATCCACTGGAAAGGGCCCGCCTGACCGCCTTCAGCAGCACCCGCCGGCCCGGATCGGCCATCGAGCGGGATCCCAATATCAAGACGATCCTTGAAAGCGGGGTCAAAACCGCGGCCATATTCGGCAAGTCCTGGGATTTCCATGTCTCCCAGGCACTCGAGACCACCCTGGAAGAAAACCTGGCCATGATCGAAGAGACCCTTTCCTGTCTGAAAGAGAAGGGGTTTGAGGTGATCTACGATGCCGAGCACTTTTTCGACGGGTACAAACATAATCCGGCCTATGCCCTGAAAACCCTGGAGGCGGCGGTTGCTGCGGGCGCCGATCTGCTCTGTCTCTGCGATACCAACGGCGGCAGCCTGCCCGATGAAGTTTACCGGATCACCGCCGCCATCTGCGGCCGCTTCCCCGGGACAGCGGTGGGGATCCACGCGCACAACGACGCCGGTCTGGCTGTAGCCAATACACTGATGGCCGTGAGAGCGGGAGCGGTTCAGGTTCAGGGAACGATCAATGGATATGGTGAGCGCTGCGGCAACGCCGATCTCTGCGCGGTCATCCCCAATCTCATGTTGAAGATGGACCGCCGCTGCCTCGCTGATGACCAGCTGGCCCGCTTGACCGAGCTTTCCCGTTATCTCAGCGAGCTGGCCAATCTCATTCCCAACAGCCACCAGCCTTTTGTGGGCAACAGCGCTTTCGCCCACAAGGGGGGCGTCCATGTGAGCGCCCTGCTGAAAAACCCGGGCACCTACGAGCTGATCGATCCGGCGGCCGTGGGCAACAGCCGGCGGGTCCTGGTCTCCGAGCTCTCGGGGATGAGCAATATTCTCTACAAGATCGAGGAGCTCGAACTCGATGTGGATCTCAGCCGGACCAACGAGCAGACCCGCGGGGTTCTGACAGAGATCAAGGAGCTGGAGAATCAGGGGTACCAGTTTGAAGGGGCCGAGGCCTCCTTCGAGCTGCTGATCCGGAAGGCCTTCAACACCTACCGGGAGCCCTTCACCCTGGAGACCCTGCGGATGATCATGGAGATGAAGGAGGACGGCAGGGTTCATTCCGAGGCGGTGATCAAGATGCGGGTTGGCGACCGGGTCATCCATACTGCAGCGGAAGGGAACGGACCGGTCAACGCCCTGGACAACGCCCTGCGCAAGGCCCTGGAGGATTTCTATCCGGAGATCCGCACCATGACCCTGGCCGACTACCGCGTTCGGGTCCTCGAC
>JAAZPS010000006.1 GCA_012797095.1 Bacillota bacterium
ACGTTCAGGAGGGAAAAAGATGAATAGAAAGATCCTTTCAAGATTGGCCGCGGGGCTGCTCGCCCTGCTGCTGCTGGCGGTCCTGCTGCTGGTGGCCAATGCATTTGTGGGGAACCCTCTAACGGCGAGAGCGGCCCGGAACAGGGGTCGGGAATATCTCGAGGAGAGGTACGGCGATCTCGATCTGGAGATCAAAGGGGTTACCTACAACCCGAAGGACAGCTCGTACATCATCTCTGTCCTCTCCGGCACGAGCAGGGATACCCATTTTTCCCTTCGTTACCGGGAGGGAAAGATCTACGCCGACGATTACGAGATTGCGGTTCTTTCCGGGTGGAACACCATGGAGCGATTATGCGACGAGTACAGGGAGCGCTTGACAGCCCTTCTCCAGGCGGAGATGGGTGCGGTGGCCGATATAGCCGTGATGCCGGAAAAACGGAGCAGTTATGGGCTTGCTCTCGATGCTCCCTTCGATCGGGGGCTGGTTTGGGATGTCGGGATCTCGTTCCGTTTCAACGGGGGTAATGACGCTGCATATCTTGCGGAAGCCCTGAAGAGAGCCTTCAGCCTGATGACGGAAAAGGGCTACGGCGCGGCCTGGTTCAGGGTAACGGGTGAAGCTGAAGGGGCCCTGACCGAGCTGGGCAATATCAGTGCTGCCCAGGTGAAGAGGGGCGATCTGGAGGAGATCCTGCGAAGGGCGATTGCTGATGGTGAATACGATGGGATCATTGCCTTCGGCAAGGGTTTGAAGTAGCGCCGGAGAGCTTCCCGGGAGGGCAGCTCTTCGGGGGAGATGATCGATCCCGTTTCTGTACTTGACCATCACGAGCGGCACCGGGCCGAGCGCATTGCAAGCTGCCTGCCGCCGGCCGATCTTGATGCGGATCACCACCGCCCCGTCGTGGATCACGCAATCGAGGTATTTACCCAGGTTGGCCTTGAATTCGGTGGCGGTAATTGTTCTGGTGCCGTCATCCACTTTGCTCGCCCCTTCCGTACGATTATTCCGGTATGCGTACGATAATTAGAGTATGACCGTACGATATGGTGCAATACTCGCCGGGGGCGAGCCCGGGAAAATTGATTTCCTGGAAACCAGGACGGAAGGCTGCTGGGTGAGGGTTGAACGGTTAACCCTTTTTATTCCTTGCTTCCCCGTCCAGTGTCTCGATCAAAAAACTTACCGGACGGAAACCGTCATTGCACGAGATCATGGCCGACCTTTTGTTTTTCATCCAGCCGTCATAGATATCCTCGCCGCCGTGAGCAAGGGTCATCACAAAGGCAGACATACTCTCCCAGGCGCTGTCGCACAGCCCTGCGGGCTTTTCCCATCCATCAGCGATAAAAACCTGCCCGGGTTTCATCTCGCAGGGGCGCTCTATCGGGTTCTCGTATCGCTCGATCAGATCCTGATAAACTGTCTGCTTCATCACCGTTATTTTCACTTTTTTCATCCTGATTTCCCCCGATCTGGTTCATCTGAGACGCAGCAGCGTTCACCCGGCAGGTGCAGACCTTGCGAAGGCTGGGGGCTGCAAAGGTAACTTCAGGCTGCCTGCCGCTGCGCTGGTCGGCAAGGATAGGGGCGCGGGCAGCAGCGATGATCTATTTCGTTTTTAATCCTTCGTCTTTGAACTGGTGTATGCTCATTATAGCGGTACAGGAATATTATGCAAAGACAGAATCGCAGGGTTACGGGAACTGGCCGAATTGCAACAGATTACATGCCTTTCCAGTGTATCATCCTGAGCGCAGCGCAGGATCTCTGGTCCCCTTCGTCCCGGGTTCCCGCTATCCCGGCGGTCCCTCTGTCGGGAGACAACTGTTATTCCCGGGCAGATATGCCCCCGGTCTGTTCTTTGCGGTTCCGGCGATCCGGTAGTGAGGGCTGGCTGCCTTGCGGCGAGCTTCTTCATCTTCCGCAAGCGGTTCCGGCGGCGGTTGGCAGGCGAGATCACCGGATCGCGGGTTCTGTCAGCGCTATTTTCAGGGTAGAAGGCGGCTTTTCGGATCCCCCCGGTGAAGGGAAAAGAGGGTGGCAGATCTGTATCTGGCCGGGCTGATCGGGGAGGGGCGGCCAGGCAGGAGCGCCCCTCCCCGATCGGTCGTCTTGTGAACCGCTCCCTGCTTCAGCTAAATTTATCAAGGATATATTCGCTCTTGTCGATATAGCCCTCCCGCACGGTGTAGATATAAAGTTTTGCACTCGCCCCGGTCGTCAATATCTCGATGCGATAAAGGGTGTCGCCCTCCTTCAGCTCGTAGCGGCTGTTGCTCAGCTTTTCGAGCACCCTGGGCTTATTGTAGGGATCCGCTTTCGAGATCAGGGTCAGGGTGGGGCCGTTGTAGTGCAGATCGACATTTCCCGAGGGTTTTTCATGGGGCCCGAAGTTTTCTATTTGTGCCTTCGGCAGCCCCTCGGTCCAGAATTCCTGATAGATCATGTAGCTGCTATATAATCCGGTAATACTCTCCAGATGATCGGTTTGATCCTGCGGCGGCTTTGCTTTCACCGTGAGCTGGTACAGCCTTTGACCGCCGCGTTCACCGGCAGAGGAGGCGGAGCCCAGCGAAAAATTGACGGTCTGATCCGCCCTGGCCCCGTTCAGCAGGTCGGTTACATCCTTGTACAGCCAGATCTGGGAGGGGGAACCCAGGGCGGTATAGTCGGCTTCCTGGAAATGGATGGTACAGATACCGTTGTTGTTGAAACTGGCGTACATATCTTTCAGATCGAAAGAGCCGCCCTTGGGGTACTGCAGGATGGCGTACCAGCCGCGAAATGCCTTCGAGCCGTCCTGGGCCACGATGGTGAGATCGTACCAGGGGTTCTGCGGCGGGCGCACCGGTTTGATCGCCGGTGGTGGGTTGTCGTCTTCGGCGGGCTCATCGATATCGGGCTCCGGCTCTTCCCCCTTTTCCCAGGGTTCCAGGGTGACGCTCTGTACTTTATCGGTAAAGGGCTGCAGGGTGATGGTGTGCGCCTTCAGGCCCGATTTCACATCGGCGGCGCTCCTGTAGAGTTCCAGCTTCATCGGGAAGCCGGCAATCTGATGGGCCAGCAGGGTGAAGGTGATCGTGCCGCCGCCCCTGTCATCGAGCTTGCCCGTCCAGGAGGCGGGATCGGTCTCCCCGGCGAGGGGGGCCAGCCTGGCATAGCAGCCTGCCCAGGTGGACTTTCCACCCGAGGGGATCTTTTCATTGATCTTCAGCGAGAATTTTTGATTGTACAGGTCGGCCACCTTCTGATATTCTCTCTGCCGCTCGGTGATGCTGTCCAGATAGAAATTGAGGCTGATTCTTTTGAAAACATTGCCCAGGTATTCAAGAAGTTCGCTTTTGTGAATGGCGGAGATATTGTTGCGGTCCTTCTCCGAGGGCCAGGGGTACTTGGATAGCTTTCCGTTCTTTTCGTATGCATCGATCCAGGATTCCCAATCCGATGCGGCCACGCTCCAGTATTCCTGCACGTAGCGCTCCAGCTCCGTCTTCATCATCTGCAGCACTTTCCGGGGGCCATTTTTGTTCTCCTGGTAAAACTGATCAAAGAGATTGAACCAGTCGGCGGAGTTGCGCTTGATCCCGGCGCGCCCGTAGTAGGCGTCATACATATTTTTCGTGCTTCTGTACTTGTTGGCCACGGCAAAAGTGCTCACCTCGGTCAGGGCCAGATCGATGGCGCCAACGCTGATATAGGCCATCTGGATGGAAGGGCTGGCGAAATTGACGGCCAGATCCAGGACCGTTTTCATGCCGCTGATGGAGGTCTCGGTGCTGGTCAATCCATTGTGGTAGGCGTCATAGGCAAATTGCGCGCAGGCCGTGGTCAGTCCCAGAATGCTGAGGGAGTTGTTGAAGCTGCTGCTGAAGATGCTGTCGTAGGCG
>JAAZPS010000374.1 GCA_012797095.1 Bacillota bacterium
AACCGCTTTCAGGAAACCGGCGGTGAACTTTCCCTGCCGGGCCGCCCCGAAATGACCCTTGAAGCCGCTCACCTGTTCATCGATCAGATCGTCCCACAGGCCCAGAAAAGCAAAACCGCTCCAGAGAAATATCACCGGGAATGAGGGAGCCTCCCCTCCAAGCCAGAGCACTGCCGCCGCCCCGGGAAGGTAGCCGAGCAGCAGCGCCGGACCGAGGGCGGCGGAGACCGCCCGGCCGCGGTAATTCAGCCGTACCGGCCCGGTCCGGTGGTAGAACTCGCTGAGCCGGCGGCCGAAAAAGGCGCTGCTTGCCGGGGCGGCCAGCAAGACGATCAGGGCACTAAGATCTGCCTCGATCGGCCGCACCCCCCGTCCTTTCGAGGAAACGTCTGCGGCGCAGCCACAGTTCGCGGATCAGGGCGGCCCCCTGGCGGCCCCGATGCAGAAAGGAGGCCGCCTCGCGGCCCCTTTCGCGGTGGGCCATGGCCGTGGCCACCTCCACCACCGGCCAACCCTGCTGCAGCAGATCCAGGGTCAGGGCCGCCTCCAGCCCGAAGCCGCGCGGCGGGAAAGAGAGCTTCTGCAGCAGCTCCCGGCGGAGGAGCCGCTGCCCGGACAGCGGCTCCTCCATCCACCGGCCGGTGCAGCGGTGGATCGACCAGGCAGCCAGTTTCTTGACCAGGCCGAAACCGCCGTGGCGCCGCCCTTCCGGAAATGAAGCTATGCTCATCGCCGCCTTCCCGCTTTGCAGCGGTCCGATCAAGCGGGCCAGCTCCGCCGCCGTATCGCCCAGATCGGCATCGATGAGCGCAATACAGGGGGCGGTGGTCAGAGGGACCCCGCAAAGGATCGCCCCGCCCTTGCCGCGGTTACGGCCCAACCGGAGCACCTGCGCTCCCGCCGCAGCGGCCGCGGCAGCGGTGCCGTCGTCCGAACCGTCATCGATCACCAAAACCCGTTTCACCTGCGGCAGTGCAAGCAGGGCCAGAACGGTGCGGCCGATGGCGGCAACCTCGTTGTAGGCAGGGATGAGCACCTCGATCTCGATCTTTTTTCCCCCTAGCGCTGTTGCTTTTGTCCCGGGAAGAGCCCGGCGCTTCCTTTTTCGAAACCGTAATGGCCACCGATATCTTCGGCGATCATCTGCAGAAGAGCGACCTGTCCCCAGACCGTATCGATATTGTCCACCAGGCTCAGCTCCGGCGTCTTTTCGGGGAGCTGCAGGGCTCTCCCCTCCCGCCATGGAAAGAGCAGGATCACGCGGATCCCGTGCTCCTGCAGCCCCAAGCGGATCTCTGCAAAAGATCCTTCGGCGGGATCGACCGGGGTTTCCAGGAGGAGCAGGCAGCAGTCCGGGGGCTGCGGCAGCACCGGATCGCCCGCCTCCGGAAAGGGCTGCTCCGCCCCGGCAGGGTCCAGCAGACGGGGAAGCAGCGCCGCTGCTTCCCCGGGGGTCGGCTCTTCCCCGGAAAGAGGAATAAGCGCAACCGCAGCCCCGGCCTCCTCGAGCAGGTCCTTCACAGCGGCCCCCTCCCCCGCTGCCGGGCCGATCAGGGCAATCGTTTGACCGACCAGCGCCCCGAGGAAGTGGCTCCGGAGCAGCGGCTGCAGCGCGGCCCAGTGCTTGAGCTCCCTCTCCTGACGGCGGCCGTTCTCGCGGAGCTGCTCCAGCTGCCCTTCCATCAGCTGGATCACATCGCGCTGGTTGGCCACCAGAACGCTGTCGCCAAAAGAGACCCCGATCAGGATACCCAGGGCCAGGGCGATAAAGACGGCGGCAATGGCCATCAGATATTCCCGGTAATTGAAGATCAGCTCATCACCCTTCCGGTCGTCGTCCGGGGCTGCCGCAGCTAGAGCAGCAGTTTCAGGCGAAAGATGAAGAGGCGGAGCAGGTGCCGCACCACCGGCGAGAAGAAGATCAGCGCCGCCAGGGGAGTCAGCCCGGCAGCAATGAAAAGAGGGACGAACAGGCCCCCCGTCCGCGACTGATAAAGTCGACTGACCCCCTTGGCATCGATGAGCCGGTCCCCGACCTTCAGCCGCACCAGAAAGGTGCTGGCCATGCCCCGCCGCCCCTTTTCCAGAAATTCCGTCACCGAAAAATGCGCCCCCACGGCAACGATCAGCGCCGCTCCCAGATCATTGGCCAGAAGCAGGGCAATATCCTCGCTGGTCCCGGGGGCGCAGAAGGTCTGATATTCGAGACCAAGTCGCTGCAGCCGCTCCTGCCCGGGGACACCCCGTCCGTCGGGATAGGCGTGGACCACCAGCTCGCGGGCCTGCAGCAGCGCCCGATCGCTGACGCTGTCCATATCACCGATGATCAGATCAGGGGTGAGGCCGCATTCCAGGAGGGCGTCGCCGCCCCCGTCCACCCCCACCAGCACAGGCTTGACCCCGGCAAGGTAGCTTTTGAGCACCCGCAGATCTTCGCGAAAACCTTTTCCCCGGATCACCACCACCGCATCCCGGTCCTGGAAACGCGTCTGCACCGGCGGG
>JAAZPS010000375.1 GCA_012797095.1 Bacillota bacterium
CTTAAACGGATAAAGGTGTTTGATCCATGAAAAAAGTAGAACCATATTATTTGCTGATTGCGTTTGCCGTTCTGCTGCTGGCGATCGGGGTTGCCGCTCACTGCACCCGCAGTCTATCCCTGCTGAAGGGGGGCGAACCGATTGAGCCTCCCTCAGACGGTAAAAATGGCGATCTTTTCGAACTCTGGTTTACGCCGTCTGCCCTTTTTGATATCAATGTCGACCACAATGTCACCGGGATCATCTTCGGAGCGGAGTCCAAAAAGGTCAGCCTGCTGGATCGCGAACGGAAGCTGCGCTGGGAAAAGAGTTTCTCCACCAACCCCCTGCAGACGCAGATCTCCGCCGGCGGCAATCACCTGGCGGTGGGGACCGAAGGCGGCGAGCTTTTTTTCATGACCATCGATTCGCAGTTCTGGTGGCAGAAAGAGCTCGGGGCGCCGGTTAATCTGGTGGCGCTGTCGGAGAACGGCAAGTGGGTCCTTGTGGGGAAGGGCCAGTCCGATCAAGCGGCACATGAGCTGGCGCTGTTCAGCCGGGAGGGCATCGAACAGTGGAGCATCTCCACCGGGCCGCTGCAGCAGATCTGGCTCACCGGGGAGCAGACGGGGCAGGGAAAGGTGTTTTATACCTGTTGGCGCGGCGAGAAGTTGGTCACTGCAGCTGCCGCGCTGACCGGGGAGCTTCTCTGGGAGATCGAGAAGTCTGCCCTGATGGCGCTCTCACGGACGGAGAACAGGCTGGCCCTGCTCGAAGAATGCGGGGTGATGGTCTGCGATGCCCAGGGAGATCTGCTCTGGGAAAAAGAGCTGCCCAGTGCATTCAAGCCCTCGGCAGTGCTCTTCAACCCCCGGAATGACGATCTGCTTGTCTACGGCAGCGACAACCGGGTTGAAGAGAACCTGTACTGCTTCAGCTCCGAGGGTAAACTCAACTGGCACAAAAAAATAGCCGAAGGGGCCCAGCTTTCCTTTACCCCCGACGGCGCCGCTATTATCACCTGCTCCTGGCGCCAGTACAAGGAGGATTTTAGCCAGGTGGTACTCTACGATCAAAGCGGCGCCGAGCTTTCTCACTGGGAGCTGGGGATAAGGGTGGCGCGGCTGCTGGTCAGCGGTAACCGCCGTTATATCGTTCTGGCCGGCGAAGACGGTTATATCGACGTGGTTGATCTGGAAAAAACACCGGCCCAGGGGAATGATACCAATGCCCAGACAGTGTCCTTTTACAGCCCCGTGCGTACAGAGCTGAAACCGGATCAAAATGCGATCACCCTTTTCTTTTACGGTGACGGCAATCTTGTTCCAGTTACCAGAATGATCAGCCGCACGAAATCACCTCTGCGGGCCGTTATCGAAGAGCTGATCCGGGGCCCCTCCCGTGACAGCTCCCTTTGCCGAATGATACCCAAGGAGGCGGAGGTCGAAGTTGTTTTTGATAGCGATCGCGGACAACTTTTCCTGGAACTTTCGCCCGAAGCGATGGATATCGTCGATGCAGTTCAGATTCCCGGCGTGCTCGATTCTTTACGCTGCACCGTGGGCTGCTTTTCCGAGGTCCGCGAGATCTTTCTGAATATTGATCAAAAACCGGTCGAACTTTTCGAGGACGGCCGCGCTTTGAAACAGCCGCTTCAGCCATATCGCTGGGAACAGCCCCTTTTTACCCCCGTCCATATTGAAGCGCACTACTACCTGGTTCCCAGGGAGGCTCGCGAGCTGGGGATCGAGGAAGATGGCGATCTTGAGGGGCTCATCCGGGCTTTGGTGAAGCTGTGCCGCTCTTTTTACTTTGTTCCGGGCAACCTGCAGCTGAAAGAGGCCGCTGAAAACGGCGAGAAGGTCACCATCGATCTGAACAGCTCCTGGAAAATGCTTTTTCCGGAAAACGGGGGCCCGGAAGACCGGCTCCATGCAGCCATGATCATGGATGCACTTTGTCTGACGGCGATCGAAAACAGCTGCTGCAGCCAGGTGGAGATTCTGGTGGAGGGAGAGAGTTGGTCTCCACCGCAGGAATACCGGCATCCCCTCCTGAACCGCACCTTTTACCAATCGTACTATATCAATCCCGAGTTCTAACC